>VGYL01000611.1 GCA_016872975.1 Planctomycetota bacterium | reverse complement strand
CCGACGTGGACGGCGACGGCGACATCGACATCTGCACCAAGCCCTGGAACGGCAGCCTGCACGTCTACCTGCGCAACATGCTCGTCGAGGACCGCCAGGCGAAAAAGCAGTAGCCGCCGGGAGCGGGTAGAATATCGGTCCAGATGGATGGTTGTCCGGACCTGTTTTTCGGCGGACGCTGATTTCAGCGCCACCGGCCAGACCATCTATGGTTGGGAGCAGGAGACGTCTCGGCGAGATGGACTGCAGGCCGACAACGGGTCGCCCGGTGGCACCATATCGACGCGAGGGTTTCGGTGCAGTTGCTCCTGCAGAACGGTGAAGCTTTGCAGAAGGCGGCGATAGTCCGGGTCGTCCGTGTCGGCAAAGACGGCGGCACCGCACTTCTGCGAGCCTCCGCCGGCTCGGGCCAGAGGAGCCCGCAGGAAGCTGTTCAACTCCGGCGAATCGATGCGAACGTAGAAACTGTTCGGCAGCCCAAAGACCCAGTTCTCGTCGGTCCCGGCCTTTTCATGACAGGCGGCGCAGCGGCGTGCGCCTACGTCCTTCATCATGATCGTGAAGTCAGGGGGCAATTGCTGGCGACAACCACGCAGGTGGCGATAGTTGGAATCGCTGGTGCCGTAGTAGGGACAGTTCAGGTCCAGCCACGCGTACACGCGGCGCCGCTCCCAATCGGCCAACTCGACCCGGGCAACTCCCTGCTCATCTCGGTGCCCGTCGCGGATGACCGCGGCCAGCCGCGAAGCCCTGGCCCCCCACCGGCCCGGCGCGATCTCCAGGATGTTGGCCTCCTGACCATTGTAGGTGGGGATCCAGGAGGTGTACCGGCTCGCGCGGAATGTCCCGCCCACGCCGCCGATCCACCACGGTTCCGATGAGGTGCCCTTCCGGACGAGATGCTCATAGGAGACATTGAAGAAGTCGGTCCGATCGCCGGTCAGGTCGAGCCCGGCCGCCGGGTCCTGGCGTCCGTGGCAATCGATACAGTGCCGGTCCCAGACAGGCTGAACAATGTGGGCATAGCTGAAGCCGCGCAGACCCCACTCCGGTTCCTGCAGCGGTTCGGCCGGACGACGCGCGGCGGTCATCGACCCGGCGACGGGAACCGCATCGTTGCGCTCGGCGTGGCATCCGACGCAGGACTGCGTCTCCCCGGGCATCAAATGGGTGAACGTCCGCATGCGCTGCACCGCACGGCCTTCGGCGTCCAACGGCAGGAAGTAGATCGGCTGTTGTGCCGGTACCTTGAAATGGACCGAGCCATCGGGATCCACGGTGGCATGGCCCCAGACCTTCTTCGGCGCGTAGGTGGCGCCGCAACTGACGACCGGGAACTGAAAGCCAAAAGCCCGCCGCTCCGGACTGATCCCCAGCGGCTTCTCCACCTCCTGTATCACGGCAATCTGCTTGATTGTCCCACGCGGCGCGGCCGCCCCCAATCCGCTGTAGACGTCCTGCATCATCACGACGGCCCAGTCGCCCACGGACTCCGCGTTCTCTCGCGAAGGGATCAAGTACTCCCGCCGACGGGGCTGGACCGGCTGGGGATTGTAGAAGCCCAGGACCCCCTGCCGCGGCAGCAGAACCTCGGTGTACCGCCCGGCGTAGTCCCGTAGCTGTATGGAACCGGCCCGGGAAACGAGGTACCACTGCTCGTCCAGCGGCCAGGGGTGAAGGTACGGTCCGCGGACAGAGTTCCCATCGCCCTTGTTCACCTGCCCGATCTTGACCTCGGGCGTCAGATTCACAATGCCCGCCTGGCTGTTGGCTCCCTGCCGGGGATCGATCAGACCGATGGCCCCCCGGCACGGCCCGTTGTGGGCGGTGAGTGTGCAGAGGATCCGGCCCTGCCCCCCCGGAATCTCGCGGGCGTCCATGAAGGTAGCGGGGCTGAGCACGCGGTTCCCGAAGACACCCTGGAGCATGGTCCCATCCGGATTGATCGACCAGAGGCTCTGGATGGGGATGGCCGGCCGGTCCACATACTCCCAACGGGAGTAGAGAACGCGCCCATCCTGCATGACCGACGGCGTGAAGTCATTGAGGTAGTTGGCGCTGATCCGCGTGGGCTCGCCGCCGTCACCGTTGCAGCGCCACAGGATCGGCGTCGTGGTCTGCCAGCAATAGGCGAAGGCGGGCTTGCGGTCGGAAAGAAAGACGATCCCGCCATCGGGCAGCCAGCAGGCATTGAAGTTGTTGGAGGGATGGCGGGTGAGCTGGCGGAGGTCGCCGCCGTCGATCCCGATGGTGTAGAGTTGGAAGAAATCCTCCATGGTTCGCTTCCAACTGAACAGAATCGTGCCGCCGTCATAGTGGACCTGTGCATCCAGAATAACGCCCTCGGACGAATCCAGAATCCTCCGCGTCTCCACCGGCGCACGGGAGAAATCGTGGATCCACAGCCCGCCACCCGGCAGGAGACTCTCCTGATGATAGGTGTAGACATGCGTGGGATTCAACTCGCGGCGCTGGACCGCGAGCAGCCGCGTGAAGCCGTAATCGCCGCGGCGGATTGACTGGAGGACGTTCGGGGCGAGTTGCCACGGGCGGTCCGGATACGCCTCCAACTCGGCGATCGTGGGCACGGTGGCGAACACGCCGATCTCCGCGGCGCCGGGGTTCGGCCCGCCGTAGTGACTGGGAAAGCGAAGTATCACACTGCGCATGCGTATCGCGTCCGGCAGAATCATCACCTGGGGCGACGGTCCGCGAGCCAAGGCCCGTGAGATCAGCGGTGCCGCGTCGAGATCGGTCAGCACCTCACAGGCCGCGAAGTTCTCGTTGTCCAGCCAAGCCGTACGGCCCCAGTAGACAATGCATGCCACGGGGACAGGTTCCGGCCATTGCAGACGCAGCCAAGCCTTGGCGGCGACTGCCTGCGGCAGACACCACGCCGCCTCCGTATCCTGACGACAGCCTTGTTCCGGAATAACGCCATCGGCTACGTGGCGAGGATGATAGGCATGGTTGAGAGCCCCACTGGCGGTGATGACGGCGTTTGCGGCCAGATTACGGAGATTCGTTTCAGCCCTTCCGGCCTGGCCCATCGCAGAGACTACCGGGCCGAATGCCCACGCGACGAATATCGAAAGGAAGGTCAGCCAACGCGTGCGCCGCAGTCCGCGTCCCCTGCCGTTGTCTACCGTATCCAATCCCATGTCAGACCCAAAGAAGCGACGCCATTATTCTATTGCACTCCAGCCTCTATGGTTGCACTTCGCCAAGGGCCAAGCCCCAATGGCTGGGGCTCGGCTTTTGACGTTTCGAATGGATTTCTCCGCGCTCGCGGCGCCGGATTTCGAAACTCGAGTTCCGGCGTCGTGCCGGTTACCGTTTCACCCGGGCGTTGCCCTGCCAGATGCTCCAGATCTGCTCTTCGTCGGCGGGTTGGGCGTAGTCGGTCTGGAGAGTGACGACCAGCGCGCCGGTGGCCCAGCCGAACTGGACCCACTTCTCGGGCTCCCAGCCGCGCAGGACGGCGTAGAGCAGGCCGCCGACGAAGCCGTCGCCGCCGCCGATGCGGTCGAGGACGCCGATCTCGCGCGGCTCGATCACGTGCCAGTTGCTCCCCTCGGCCAGGAGGGCGCCCCAGCGGTGCACGTTGTCGCTGACGACCTCGCGCAGCGTGGTCGCGAAGACCGAGGCGTTGGGGTAGCTTCGCTTGGCCCGGTCGATCATGACTTTGAAGCTGTCGATCTTGCTGCCCAGGCCCTTGCCGCCGGCCTCGGGGCCTTCGATGCCCAGCGACAGTTGGAAGTCCTCCTCGTTGCCGACGAGGATGTCGGCGATCCCGGCGATCTCATGGAAGATCGCGCGCAGCTCCTTCTCGCGGCCCTTCCAGAACGAGGCCCGGTAGTTGAGATCGAACCCGATGCGGGTGCCGTGCTTCTTGGCGGCCCGCGCCAGCTCCAGGCAGAAAGTCCCGGTATCGGGCGACAGCGCCCCGATCAGGCCGGACAGGTGCACGATCTGCACGCCTTCGCGGCCGAAGATCCGGTCCAGGTCGAAGTCCTTGACGTTCAGGGTCCGGCCCACCTCGCCGGCCCGGTCGTTGGACACGCGGGGACCGCGCGAGCCGTAGCCGCTGTCGGCCAGGTTGAACTGGTGGCGATAGCCCCAGGGTCCGCCCTGGTCCACTTCCTTGGCCTCGACGTCGATATGCCGGCCGGCGAGGTCGTCCTTGATGAAGCGGGCGATGGGACTGCCCTTGACGAGGGTCGTCAGCACCTTGACCGGCAGCCCCAGATACGAGGACACGCTCGCCACGTTGCTTTCGGCGCTGGTCGCCTGCATGGTGAGCCGGCGGCTGCAATGGAACGGCTGGCCGTCATCGGGCGTCAAGCGGACTCCCATGCTGGTGGGCACGAGCAAGGCGTATTTGCAGTAGGGCTTGAGTTCGATGCTCACAGACTTCTCCTTTCGATAGCAACTGTAGGGTGGGGCTTGCCCCACCGGGAACTACGTCGTGTGAAGAATCGGTGGGGCAAGCCCCACCCTACGGACGTCAAACGTGACACTTCACCCTTCAGAGGTCCCTATGCATACCACATCTCCAGACAAGCCGCAATCGTCATTGCATCTCGCCTTGGTAGCACTTTTCCATGAGGGCGCGGTGCCTGTCCATCAGGGTCTTGTTCAGGTCCCGCGGAGGCCGGGCGTCGGGCGGGAGAAAGGAC
>VGYL01000610.1 GCA_016872975.1 Planctomycetota bacterium | reverse complement strand
AGGCCATGAACCGCTCGCTGACGAACGTCCTGTTCAGCGGCTTCGGCGCGACGGCGACCACCAAGGCCGGCGCCTACCAGGGCGAGGCCAGCCCGATCACCCCCGAGGATACCTACTTCCTCCTGGAGGCGGCGCGCAACGTGGTCATCGTGCCCGGCTACGGGATGGCGGCGGCCCAGGCGCAGCACGGCGTGCGGGAACTGGCGGACCTGCTCGAAGAGAACGGGACCCAGGTCCGCTACTGCATCCACCCGGTGGCCGGCCGGATGCCCGGGCACATGAACGTGCTGCTGGCCGAAGCCAATGTCCCCTATGAGCAGTTGGTCGAGCCGCAGGATGTGAACCCGACGATGGAGACCGTGGACGTGGCGATCGTCATCGGCGCCAACGACGTCGTCAACCCGGCGGCCAAAGAGGACCAGAATAGTCCCCTCTGGGGCATGCCGATCATCGAGGTGGACCGCGCCCGCACCTGCCTGGTCCTGAAGCGGTCCCTCAAGCCGGGCTTCGCCGGCGTGGACAACCCCCTGTTCTTCAAGGAGAACACCCGCATGCTCTTCGGCGACGCCAAGGCCTCGATCAACGCGCTGGTGGCGGAGTTCAAGTCGTAGCGTGGAGGCGCGGGCCGCGGGTTGGAGGGGAGGGATTGGACGCGATGGACTTCGTGGACGCTATGGCTTGCCGTCCATTTTGTCCATGCCGTCCGAGAACAGGACCACCCAGATGTCCCGCCGGATGCCGATCAGTCCGACCGGTGCTAGTACCGCATTTCACAAGTACCGCGACTATAGGTGGTAGATTGCCGCGCTCGGCGAGCCTCGCTCGCAATGACATCGGGCGCCCAAGTATGTCATTGCGAGGAGCTTCAGCGACGAAGCAATCTCGACTCCATAGTCTCAGGACTTGCGAAACGCCGTACTAGAACGCGCAAAGACAGCGTTCTTTTCCGTTGCCTCACGGAATACGGCATGGACCGAAAGGACTCAAGACAGGAATTTGCTTACGCGGCGGGCATCCTGGACGCGGGCGGAACGACCCTGGCATCGGAAACCAGTACCGCATTTCGCAAGTTCCGAGACTATATGGTAGGAGATTGTTTCGTCGCTGCGCTCCTGGCAATGACACGACCGGCCCCAGTATGTCATTGCGAGTGAGGCTGGCCGAGCGCGGCAATCTACAGCTCACGATTTGTGAAACGCGGTACGGGAAGGAAAATCGGGGCGAGTGGATTTGAACCACCGACCTCACGGTCCCGAACCGTGCGCTCTATCCAAACTGAGCTACGCCCCGTCGGCAAAACGGTCAGTATACACGCCGTTTCGAGAGAGTGCAAGTTATAACAGGTTCATCGGGTCAATATCAATAGCAATTTTCACGGCGGGTCGAATCGGGCGGTCGGTCCGCACGGCGGTGAAGAGACGCCGCATCGTGGCGGCGTCGGGCGTCTGGACGAGGATCTGGATCCGGTGGAACCGCTCGATCCGGCTGATGACCGCGGGCAGCGGACCGCGGACCTTGGCTTGCAGCCGCTGCCGCTGGACGATGTCGTCGATCCGCTGCCGCATGGTGTTGGCCGCGGTCTCGACCTTGTCGTACTTCGGGTCGCGGAGCATAACGATCGCCAGCCGCCAGAACGGGGGCAGATCGCAGGCTTTGCGGTGCTTGAGCTCCTCGGCGACGAAACCCTCGAAATCCTGCGCCATCGCGAACTTGACCGCCGGCTGCTCCGGGAAGTAGGTTTGCACAAAGACCAGGCCCCTTTTCTCGGACCTGCCGGCCCGCCCGGCGACCTGGGAGGTGAGCTGAAACGTCCGCTCGTTGGCCCGGAAGTCCGGCAAATACAGGCAGGTGTCCGCGCTGACGACCCCGACCAGCGTGACGTTCGGGAAGTGCAGCCCCTTGGCCAGAATCTGCGTGCCCGCCAGGATGTCCACCCGCCCCTCACCGAACTCCTGGAGCAGCCGGTAATAGTCCTGGGTCGCCATCGAATCGCTGTCCACCCGGGCGATGCGGGCCTCCGGGAACCGCCGGGCCAATTCCTCCTCCAGCCGCTGCGAGCCGACCCCGATCATGGTCATCCGCTTGCCGCACAGCGGGCAATCCCGCGGCACCAGCGTCTGGGCCAGGCAATAATGGCACATCGCGTACCCCTGATCCATGTGCTGCCCGGTGACCGTGATCATGTGCGTCTTGGGCGTCTTGATCTTGTGGAACGTCAGCGAGGTGTCGCAATTGCGGCACTGGAGCGTGTGCTTGCAGGACGAGCAGAAGACAAAATTGCTGTACCCCCGCCGGTTCAGCAGCAGGATCGCCTGTTCCTTGCGGGCCAGCACCTGCCCCAGCCGCTCCGCCAGCGGCACGCTCAGCAGGTCCAGATGATGCTCCTTGAGACTGCTCTCCCGCATGTCGACCAGGCGCATCTCGGGCATCGGCAGGTCCATCACCCGCTTGGGCAGCCGCACCAGCGTGAAGCTGTCCCGCGTGCGGCAGTTCTGCAGCGTCTCCAGCGAAGGCGTCGCACTGCCCAGGATGCAGTGGGCGCCGGCCAATTGGGCCCGCTTGATCGCCACATCCCGCCCGTGGTAACGCGGGGCGGTATCCTGCTTGTAGCTCGGCTCATGCTCCTCATCGACCACGACGAGCCCCAGATTGGGGATCGGCGCAAAGATCGCCGACCGCGCCCCGATCACGACATCCGTCAGGCCCGCCTTGGCCTTCTGCCATTCCTGATTCCTCTGCCCGGCGGTCAGGCCCGAATGCAGCACCGCAATCCGCTCGAACCGGGCGGCAAATCGCTGCACCGTCTGGGCGGTCAACGCGATCTCCGGCAGCAGCACGATGGCGGCCTTGCCCTGGCGGATGACCTGCTCGATGGCCCGAATGTAGATCTCCGTCTTGCCGCTGTCGGTCACGCCGTGCAGCAGGGTCACCCCGAACCGCCCCGCCTCGATCTGCCCGCCGATCTGCTCCAAGGCCCGCTTCTGATCCTCGTTGAGATGGATCTCCTGCGCCGCTTCCGCCAACATCCCTTCCGGCACGACCGGCAGGTTGGCGAACACCTTCTTCTGCACCAACCGCACGACCTGCCCATCGGCCAGCTTCTTGATCGTCGGCGCCCCGCAATCGACGGTCTCCAGCAGCTCCGCCACGTCCACCGCCGTCTCCGCGGTCACGGCCTGCCGCTCGCGCAGGACTGCGACAATCTGCTTCTGTTTGACCCCCTTGAGCGCCCCGGCCATCTCTTCCCACGCCGGTCCCAGATACACGTAGCGCCGCTTCTTGATCCCCGCCGCCCGTTTGACTGCGCCCGGCACCATCGCTGCCAGCACCTGCCCCAGCGGACAGACGTAGTAGTCGCCGATCCAATGGGCCAATTCCATGAGCGGATCGCCCAGCAGCGGCTCCTCGTCGACCACCCGCGCCACGCACTTGAGCTGCCGCCCCCGGTTCTGCCCGGCAAACGACTCCCCCGCCGGCACCCCGGCCCGCACGCAGAACCCCGTCTCCAGCTTGTTGCTCTTGCCGAACGGCACCTCGACCCGCTGCCCAACCCGGATCGGCCCCAACCCCTCGGGCGCCAGATAATCGAACTCCGCATCCGCCGCCGAAGACTCCACGGCCACGCGAATCACTTTGCCGGCCGGAGGCTGGAGGCCGGAGGCTGTAGGCGCAGAACTGCCGCGGGTATCCTGCCCGCGATTTGGAGGCGTTTCGCTCTCGACCCCGCCTCCCGCCGCGCGCCCATCCTGCGTGGCGAGGGCGTCCCGCCCTTGCGTCTCGCGGGCGTCCCGCCCGCGCGTTGAGGGCATCCCGCCCTCAACATCGCCCCCCGCCCTGCGGGCCTCCTGCGTGGCGAGGGCATCCTGCCCTTGCGTCTCGCGGGCATCCTGCCCGCGCTTGTTTCCCGTGTCGCGGGCGTCCCGCCCGCGTTTCGAAGGCATAAGGCCTTCGACAGTCGCTCCCGCCTCCGGCCGCCCGCCTCCTGCCTCTTCCGTGAACAACCTTCCCGTTACCTCTTTACCGCTCATGGTTTACAATCCTTTGCCCAACCCCCTCAGCCTTCAAGAATACCGCCCGATAACCCCGTCGTCAAGGCCAATGCCAACGGCGATTTCCATCTTCCATCACAGAGACCCAGAGACCTCATCGCGGCCTCCGGCCGCAGCCAAATCCAAAGAAACCGCAGATTGCGCCAATTGATCTCTCCGCAGGCGCGGTGTCCGCAGATTTTCAAGGAGAAGACAAAAGGAGAGGACAGCAGACCGCCTTGGGCCTCCTACCTTCCACTTTCTGCTTCTGTCTCTGGCTCATCCGGCTGAAGCGTACTTCGATCGTTGCTGGGGGCTCTGCCCCCACACCGGGACCCCAAACGTAATAAATCGCGTTTGGGAGCCCGACCCGGCATTTATCGCTTTGGACCAATGACATGAAAGCTGTCCGCCGCAAGGGCTTTCGCCTGTGGCGTGGGCCGCGAAGCATCGTACGTGTCGATGACAGGATTTGCTTCTCCTACGATGCTATTGGCGGAAAGCGGAAGATGCCGGGGGTTTGGGGGCAGCGCCCCCGGTTCTTGCGCCGTTCTCACCCCACAAGTACGGTGAAACCGGATGAGCCACCAAATGCTTGGGATTTAGTGTCGCGGTAGGGACCGCCCTTGCGGGTGGCCCCTCGCACAGATCCGTAC
>VGYL01000609.1 GCA_016872975.1 Planctomycetota bacterium | reverse complement strand
TTCGGCATGGCTTTGAACTGGGCGGCGTACCGGCCGGTGGCTTCGAGGTATTGACGGCCGTGCTCCAGGGAAGGCTCGATCTCGCTGCCCTCGTGCCATTCGTTGAAGCTGGTGATCAGGACCCAGTGTGGGTCGGCCGCGATGGCCTGCTCCCACTGAATACGATAGAGCTCGCCGTCGAAGCGCTCTACCGCCAGGCCGGGCTGGCGGATTTTGGTGTCGTCGTAGCCGGGGATGACGGTGAGCGTGCCGATCTTATCGGCGCCCTCGGCCAGTTGCACCCACGATGGATACGCCGCCACGGCCCACGTCCGGGCCTCCGCGGGCGACTGGCCCGCCAGCGAGCCGGCGGTGTTGTACGTATGCACGCCGTCGAAGACGCGGGCGGCCCCGTAACTGAACTGGTCGCCGATCAGGGCGGCCCCGCCCCGGTACCCGGCGTTGACGAGCTTGCCGACCTGGAGCCAGCCCATCAGGCCAAGCTCGCCGACGGCCCGGCCGTAGATGAAGACCACCGGTTTGCCGGCCGCTTTCAGGTGGGCCTGGTGGCCACCGTACTTCTCAAGAACACGGATGATGTCCTTGGCCGCGGTCTCGGCCGTCTGCGGCTTCGGGACTCTCTCATAATAGATGCAGGCCCGCAGGCCGTGACGCGCGCAGGCGTCGAGGATCCTGGGCATGACCCGGTCGGTGTAGTCGCCATGGCCCCACCAGCTTACGATCAGTGTGTCCACGTGAGCCGCCCGGGCCCATTGGCAATGCTGCTCGATGACCTTGGGATCGTGGGAGTCATACCCACCGAGCGCGGGGTAGTGCGTACTGGCGGCAATGTCGTGGTTGGCGGCGTCGATCTTGCCCCAATGGACGGTTCGCCCTGCCCCGCCGGGGCCATCCGGGACACCGTACCACGGGTAGTAGAAGGCCATCACACGCCGCTCGATCGGCACAGACCGCGAGGCCGGCTCCTGTGCCCAAGTCGGCGCGACGATTCCCCAGGAAGCAGCCGCCGTAATCCCAAGAAACCACGCTGTCCGTCCGCACATACTCGTCACTCCTCGATCCTCAGCAACATCTGTCTTCATCACAGCATGGGCGCGAGCGCCTCACTGTCCCGCACATCTTCGTCCTCATGCCGAGGGTGGCATCGCCAAAGGCCCCGCCTTTGACGATGGTCTGTGCCACCGGCGCGAGCGCCCGCGCGTGCCGAGGGCCTCTGGCCCCCGATTCGAAGGCACTCGCGCCTTCGACACACGCGGGCAAGATGCCCGCGACACGGCCATCGTCAAGGCCCCAGGCCTTGGCGATGCCACCCAGTCAGTTCTACTATGCCGAGATGTGTAGAACCATGAGGCGCTCGCGCCCATGAGCGGGTTCCCAAACGCGACATCTCGCGTTTGGGGTCCCAGTCGCCCGGCCGTCCCGGCCGTGCGACTCTGTGGCATCGGCATCCTGCCGATGATTCATGGGCAGGATGCCCCTGCCACGATTCATGGGCGAGACGCCCATGCTACTCACGGGCAGGATGCCCGTGCCAGGATATGCCCTTACGGGCGCACTACAAACCCGGAGGTCTGCGTCAGTACGACCAACGTTCGCGGGGTGATCTTGGTGAATTCGATTCGGCCCGAGTCGCAGGCGACCTCGGCCTGGCCCTCGACCGGCAGGACCAGGGCCGTTTCCGCCTTGACCGGCTTGACGAATTCCAAGGCCGCCGTGATGGTCTCGTCGTTGAAGTTCTCCACCGCCACGGCATGGTCGCCGAACAGGTACAGGGCGACCTTGTTCGGCGCCTCGAACCGCAGGCCGAGCGGAGCCAGCAGCTTGTCGCGAATCGGCTGGAGCTGCTCGCGCGTCAGGTCGAGCAGACTGTTGGGTTTGCCGTTGACTTTGAGAATGGTCAGGTTCTTGTCGCCGATGAAGGTGGGCGGGAGTTTGCGGGTCAAACCGTCCGTAACGAGCACGGGGGTGCCGGCGTTGAGCATCGAGCTGAGCTTGATCTGCAACTGCGGGTCCTTGAGCGCGTGCACCGGCAGGAAGGCGGCTCTCACATCGGTCCGAATTTCCTCCGTGGGCACCAGCGGCAGGCCGAGCATGCCGATGAAGTCATAGACATACTGCTCGTTCTGGGCGTCACTGTTCGGCGGCTTGGGGGCGGCGATGCCCCACAGCGGCTGGTTCCGCACCAGCTTGGCCAACTGGAACAGGCCGGGGATCTCCGTGCGGAGCTTCGCGACGTTGGCCGGACCGGTGTCGCGTTGGAGCGCCCCGTAGCAGAACAGGAGCATCTCCTTCGCATCCGCCAGCACCGTCTGGCGGGCCTGCTCGACGTAGGTGGCCTCGTGCGTGCCGAAGGGGTCGAACCAGCCCCCGCCGCACTTGGCGCCGCCGATGGCGCCCAGCCACCGCATGATGTAGTACGCCTCATATTGGACGGTCCCGCCCCAGCGCTTGTCGGCGTAATCGCGCGTCTCCGTTCCCACCCAGATGCGGTCGAAGTCGGCGGTCTGGCGCACCACCTCGTAGCCGCGATTGTGGAACTGATCGTACCACTGCGGGTACTTGATGATGATCTTGACGTTGGGATTGACCGCCCGGGCCGGCTGCAAAATCCGCTCCCGGCTGATCCGCGTCATCAGGTCGCAGCGGAAGTCGGCCCAGCTCTTCTCGCCCCGGGCCTTGCGACAGTCGTCGCACTGGCAATCGGTGAACCAGAAATCGTCGATCATGATCTGGTCGAACATGGACGCCGTGTATTCGAAGATCTCCTGAATCCGCTTCTGCGTCGGGTCATCGGTATAGCAGGCGATGCCCGTCCAGCCGGTGGAATCCTTGCCAACCTTGGTGGGAGTGACACAGCCCGACACGTCGAAGCCGGCCGCCCGGAACCGGTCGCGGGCCTGCTCCAGGGGCTGCCGCTCGGCGGTATAGCCGTCGCGGAAGGATTCGATGAACGCGTGGGTCACGCTGGTCTTTTGGCACCAGTCGATAGCCTCATCGATCCCCTTGTCGGTGGAGAGCCGCCGCTGCACGTCTCGGGCGTCGAAGAGCGTGGCGATCCGCAGCGTCTCTTTGTTCCGGTTGGCCAGATCCCACAGCGACCGTGCCCGCACGCCGGAAACAAGGAGTGAAATGCAGAGAACGACCGCTGTCCCAAACTCAGAGAGAGGCCACACCCGGCGATAGCGTTTGGCTCCTTTGGATTCTGGATTGCCGCGCTTCGCTCGCAATGACACGTCTGTTTGGGAATGGGGATTTGGAATTTGGGACTTCGCGGCATCGCATTGCGCCGCGTTAATAAGGTCCGGCCGCTTCATCACTTCTCCCTTCGTACGTTCAGGAACGCTCATCCACCAGCTTGACAATCTTCTCTTTCAGTCTCCGGCACATCGTGGCCGGGTCGGCCGCTTTGGTGACGACCGAGCAGACGGACACCCGCCGGGCCCCCGCCGCGATGACTTGCTCGACATTGTCCAGGGTGATCCCGCCGATGGCCACGTGGCTGATGCCGGTGGCCGCCAGCTTCTCCAGGCCCTGGCGGAGGTAGTCCGTGCCGGCGATCTCGATGTCCGGCTTGGTCACCGTGGGGAACGCCGGCCCCAGGCTCACGTAACTGGGCCGGGATGGAAACGCCGCTTCGAGTTCCTTGGCCGAGTGGGTGCTCTTGCCGATGATCAGGGGCGCCAGTTGCAGCCGGCGGACCTGCTCGACCGGCAGGTCGTTCTGGCCCAGGTGCACGCCATCGGCCCCCGCGGCCGTCGCGACATCCGCCCGATCGTTGATGATGCTCAGCGCCCCCATTTCCCGGCAGATCTCGACGAACTCGACCGCCAGGGCGAACAGCCGGTCGTCGGGGATGTCCTTGGCCCGCAACTGGATGCAGTCGGCCCCGCCGGTGGCGCACTGACTGGCCAGGGCCAGGACCTCCGCGGGCAGGTTGCTCGTGATGAGCACATACAACCGCACCCGATTGAACTTCTCGACCGGCTCACTGAACAGCACGATATCCTTCTCCAGCGTATACGCGTCGTACCGCAGCCGCTCGACGGCGTCCGCCACGGCCTTGTCCTCCATCTGCGCCATTTCCGCCAGGGCCCGCAGTGCCTCGGTCAGCCGCTTGGCGGCGGCGGTGAAGCAGTCCTTCACGGTCACCCGCTCCAGTTGGCCCTCGACCCTCTGCCCGACGCCGACATCGCCCACCGTGTCCCGGCCGGCCAGGAGCTTGCCGGTATCCAGCCGGCCCACCGCGGTACAAAGCTCATGCCGCAACCCCTTGGCCCGCTCGCTCAAAGCCCCGGAATTGAGGACAAACCGGCAGTACTCCTCCATCACGCGCAAGGCCTCGCGTGCCCGATTGAAGTTCGCATCGATAATCCGATAAGCAGCTCTCTCCATAATCGACACGATTATAGCCCCAAGATCACCCAACAGATAGGGAAAAACAGACGCCCACGACAAAAGTCCCCGAATCGCATTTCGACCCGCGTTTCCGGGCCGGTATCGCGGATCGGTCCGCCTGATCCAGACTTTTGTCGCAGGCGTCAAAACAGGCGCATGTGCGTGCTATGAGGTTAGACCTGTAGCGTTCGTTCGGGTCGATGAGGTTGTGTCCGGTTGTAAGAAGATGTGCCCAAAGCTACGGGCTCCTCGTTTCTGACTGAACCATGAACCATGAACAGCACAGAGAA
>VGYL01000608.1 GCA_016872975.1 Planctomycetota bacterium | reverse complement strand
CGATCTCCCGGTAGACGCCCTGCGACCAGAAGTCCTGCCCTTCGGGCGAGTGCATACAGGTCCGGACGATTCCGCCCGGGCGCAGATCGATCGTACAGACCGGCGTGGTGAACTCCTTCGGACCCCACCGCTGCATGACGCGCTCGGGTTCGGTCCACGCCTGGAAGACCAGGCCGCGCCGAGCGTCGAACGTGCGGGTGATGACAAGTGTTTGCTCCGCCGCCTGCCGCGCTGGTTTGGTTCTCGTCTTGCCCATGACTGGTCCTTTCCTGTTCCTGAATCGGTCCGCGCCTGGGACGCGCGT
Organism: Planctomycetota bacterium; assembly: GCA_016872975.1. Lineage (GTDB taxonomy): Bacteria > Planctomycetota > Phycisphaerae > Sedimentisphaerales > Anaerobacaceae > PLanc-01. Next base: position 4,390 of record VGYL01000608.1, on the reverse strand, counting down.
GGTGTTCCTTGTTTTCAGGCGTTGCCGCCCGCTCTCGCCGAAACTCGATAGAGAGTATACTCTGCCGCCTTCCCATGCCGTCCTGCGGCAAAACCTTCGATGAAACGCAGCCACTTGCCTACCCGGTTGGGAGTTCCGCCTTCAGGCGGGTCCGAGGGTCTTCCAGCGCAGCCGGCTCCACCTCCTATGAACACGGAAAGAGAGGAAGGTCGGACGGTTGGGCCCGCCTCATGAACTTTGACAGACAACTTCGGTAATGGCTAAACCAGAGGCCCCCACGGGCCCTCTTCGTAGGTCGTGCGTCCCCGCACGACGTCTCAGGCGAGCGGGGACGCTCGCCCTACCAAGACCGGCCGACGGCCGGTTTGGTTTGCCAGACTTGTTCGTCAAAACTCATAAGGTGGCATCGGCATCCTGCCGATGATTCATGGGCTGGAAGCCCATGCCACGCCGGTATGACGCCCACATGCGATCGTCCTATGCGATACTCAGGGCAATCGCAAAGTCCCGAAGACGGGTGGCATCGTCAAGGCCGATAGGCCTTGGCGATGGTCCCGCGCACGGGCAATCCGCCATCGCCAAGCTCCGAAGAGGGTTCCCAATCGCGATGAATCGCGATTGGGAGCCCTGACTCCGCTTGACGATGCCACCCACACAGCAAACGACTTTGCGTTTGCCCGGGTGCGGTACTACTCCCCGGCGGACCTGGCAACCCGGGGCGGCTACAATGAGACGATATTACTGCGGAGGTATCTATGTGGCCGAGGACCGGGCCGGTCGTCACCTACGGGCTCCTGTACCTGATCGGGATCGTGCTGCATTTCGTGCTCAGTTGGCGCATCGCGAAACGCCACAAGCTGCGGCGCCGCGTATGGCTGACGGTCCGCGTCTGCTACCTGCTGGCCATGCTCGTCGGCGCCAAGCTCCTCTACGACGCGCGACATCATCAACTGGACCTGTGGGCCCTGTGGCAGGCGGAGCGTTGGCTGAGCAGCGGCTTGTGGGGCGGCCTCCTGGCGTATTTCGCGCTGGCAGTCCCCGCCGTGATCCTGCTGACCCCCCGCCGGCCGGCGGGGCTGGACCTCGTGGCCCTGACCGTCCCGATGCCCTGGATGGCCGCCAAGCTGGGCTGTTTCCTCAACGGCTGCTGCCATGGCCGGCCGTGTTCGCTGCCCTGGGCCGTCACCTTTCCTCCCGCCGCCCGCACCGCCCCACCCGGTGTCCCCCTCCATCCGACCCAACTTTACGAAGTGGGTCTGATGCTGCTTGTCCTGCTCGTATTCTCCCGGCTCAAGTCCGCCCGGTGGGAAGGCACGAAGCTGCTGTGGTTTCTCCTGCTCTACGGAACCGGCCGGGCCGCCACCGATTTCCTGCGCGGCGACACCGAGGGTCCCCTCTATCTCGGCCTGTTGAGCCTGACGCAACTGCTGAGCCTGGCGGCCGCCGCAGGTGCTTTGCTCCTGCTCGTCGCGCACGCACACAAAGGAGATCGCTGCGCTGAACTTCCCCATGAACCGTGATGTGAAGGTGCAACCAATGACGCAACCTCTCGACTGGAAGAGGCTCACTCCGGCAGAGCAGATCGCTGGGGAAGACGCCGAGGAAACCGAGCTGCTGAACACGATGCTGCAAGAGGCCACCGACTACTTGCGGGCCTATCACTGGTGTCCGCCCATCGATCCGGTCTACCTGGGATATGGCGTCGGTGGGATCGTCGCGGTGTTTCTGTTCCACTTCCGCGAGCGAATACAGGGAGCTGATGAATGGCTTTGGGTGGTCACCGGCGATCTGCCGTCGGCCTATTTTGTCATCGATGAAGCTCCCGATCCCCTCTCGGCCCTGGAGACATATTGCGAACTCATGGACGACTGGGTCGAGGCGGTTCTTGCAGGGCGATCTCTCGATGATGTCTTTCCCGTGGCGGCAGCACCCACCTCCGACAATGCCAAGAGCCTGCAACAGAGGCTGAGTTTTATCAGAACGCGGCTCCTCGCGTGAAGTGACGACACGCGACGGCAGGGATACCGGCAAAGCGGCGACGCCGCAAGGCCGAACCGAGCGGATCTGGGGGAGGGTTTGCACCTGCCGCTCGATCCGTCAGGTCCTGCCCAGGCCGACCCGTTTCAGCTTTCCTTGGACAACTGCTCGTACAGGGCGGTGATAGCCATCCAGGTCTTGCGGCCGAGTAACCCATCCGTGTTGAGTCCGCGGGCCTGCTGGAACTTGAGCACGGCATTATGGGTGTTCTCGCGCTCCCCATCACAGTTCCCATCGTAGAATCCTATGGCCTGCAGACAGGCGAGAATATGGCTGTTCAGGCGTTTGATCGTGGCACTGACAGGCTGTTTCGTGTTGATGATCCCGCAGGCCGTAATTTCGCGCGACACGACCGCCATGGAAAAGGAGATGTCCCGGGGCAGCGTCTCGACTTCGAGGACCAGGGACTTGATGTTCTTGAGCACTTCTTCGGGATCGCTTCCTTGCAGCCTGCCCGGCAGCAGACCGATGTTGATCGTCGTGCGTTCCAGGTCCGTGATACGCCGCTGCAATTCGTCATAGGTGTCTTTGCTGACCGAACTGCTTTTGAACGCTTCGAACTCTTTCTGGAGCTGCGTCAGTTGCCTGCTGGTGGAAGACCGGATGCAGATCCAATTGTCCGGGCCGCTGCTGATTTCCGCGCCGCAATAGATCGCCCAGAGCAGGACCATACAAACGAAGGTCTCCAGGCCGATCAGGAGCAGCAGAAAATTGCGCGAGGACACTACCTGGCGTGCCTGTCGCCATTTGTCCCCGCGCCGGTCTCCACGTGTCGTTGCACTCGACATCCTTGGCTTCTCCTTTCTTCCCCCATGTACATCCGAACAGGGCATTTCCTTGGCCTTTTTCAAGGCGAAACGTACGCATCGGCACGTCCGCACGGGCGCGCCGACACAAGGTCATGGAGAACAGAGTATTACGGACCACCAACCAAGATGTTGCAACCGTCAAAGATGTCACTTCCAAAGCTGTGGAGGCTATCATAGCGTCAGATCACACGGAGTCAAGAGCCAGGCATGGAAATCGCGATCAACATCGACAAATGAGTCTGTCGGTGCCACCCGGAAGAAAGGTCACCCGGTCTTGAACCAGACCTGGAATAGGGCTCACCACTCCGGAGAAGCCGGTGGGGCAAGCCCCACCCTACGTCAGGGCGTCGCGCGGGGACGCACGACCTACGAAGAGTGAATTCGAAGCCGATTTCCCGATTTCGGGGTGCATGACCGTTATTGCACGCCTCCGGGGCAACGGATCTTCGGTCCCGGCACGGTAAAGGAAAAGGAAAAGGAAAGGAAAAGGGGACATTCTACTTTTCCCCTTCCGGGAGGGAAAAGTAGAATGTCCCCTTTTCCGGCGGCGGTCGGGACCGGGCCGGGACACCCGCGCAGGAACGGTCATGCACCCCCGATTTCGCCTGCGGCGGCTTTTGTCTGGACGGGGCCGCGCGCAGCGGCTACGATGCCCGGATGCTTACGAGTGCCCGAATCGTGGAGGAGCAACGATGGTGCTGACCCGGTTGGTATGCCTTGGAATATGCCTTGTCCCTTTGTCGGCCCAAGGCAGGGACTTCCACGTCGATCCGGTGAACGGCAGTCCGGCGGGCGACGGGAGCGCCGGCCGGCCGTGGCGGACGATTCAGGAGGTGTTTGACGCCAAGCTGGTGGAATCGCAGGAGTGGGACAAACTCCCCTACTCGCCCGAGAGCAAGCTGGTGGCGAAGAACGCCGGGGCGCCGGTGCGGGCGGGCGATACGATCCTCCTGCGGTCGGGCTACCATGGCGATCTGTTAATCGAAAGGTATTACAACCCGGACCCTATCACCCTGGCGGCCGAGGAAGGACATACGCCGCGACTGGCATCGTTGCGCGTCCGGTCCGGGTCCCACTGGGCGATTCGCGGACTGAGCATCAGCGCCGAGTTCGGCGCGACCTATCAGCGACGCACGCTGGTCCATCTCGAAAGCCACAACTGGCGCGGCCCTGTCCATGATATCGCGGTGGAACACTGTACGATCTCATCGGTCGCGGACGCCTCCGCCTGGACGGCCGCGGACTGGGACCGCCTGGCCTGCAATGGATTCCAGGTGGACGGCACGCGGATGACGATCCGGGACAACCGCCTGCGCAACGTCGATTTCGGCATCTCCGTGGCGGCCAGCCACTCCCTCATCCGCGGCAATCTGGTGGAGAACTTCGCGGGCGACGGCCTCCGCGGGCTCGGCAACTACTGCATTTTCGAGTACAACACCGTGAAGAACTGCTACAAGGTCAATGCGAACCACGATGACGGTTTCCAGTCCTGGTCCACCGGGCCCGGCGGTGTGGGCAAAGGCGAGGTCGTGGGCCTCGTACTG
>VGYL01000607.1 GCA_016872975.1 Planctomycetota bacterium | reverse complement strand
GGAATGGCGGTTCCAGGTGTTCGAGGACCGCACCGGCAAGGTCGAGGTGCTGGAAGGCATGCCCCTTCGCGATGGGCACTGCACCTACCTGCCGGGCGACCAGTGGGTCCTGTGCGACTCCTACCCGGACAAGGAGCGAAAACAGAGCGTGTATCTGTACCATATCGCGACCCAGAAGATCGTGCCGCTGGGCGGCTTCCACCTGCCGCCGGAGTATAAGGGCGAGTGGCGCTGCGACACGCACCCGCGCGTCAGCCCGGACGGCCGTAGCGTTCTCATCGACTCCGCCCACGAAGGGCAGGGCCGGCAGATGTACCGGATCGACATTGCGGGCCGGACGGGCGCGTGAGGCAGGGCAACTGAACGTGAGGACGACCTTGCCGTTTGGAGTTCCGCCTTCAGGCGGGTCTGAGAGTCTTCCGGCCAACCGGCTCCACGCTCTGTAACCGCGGGAGAAGAAAGGAAGGATGGACTGTTTGACCCGCCTAATGGGTTTTGACGAGCAAGTTCGGTAATGTGTAGGGTGGGGCTTGCCCCACCGCTTTCCTTGGGTCCGGCTTCCCGGTGGGGCAAGCCCCACCCTACAGCCACACGTTGCCTGGCGCGAGGCATATCGGCGAAACGACGGGGGCGGCACGATTACCGGTCTTGTCCGTCAAAACTCATAAGGCGGAACTGGGCCCCCAAACGCAAACGAATGCGTTTGGGGACCCCCTCCGAACTCTCGTCGGCGAGACGTGACAGTTGATGATTTACGATTTTTGATTTACGATTGCCGGCATATGCGAACGGTCGGAACCAGGATGACGTTGTGGATGCTCCTTGCGGGCATGCTCTTGTTGCTCGGCTGCGGCGGGCCGAGCGCCGCGACCGGGCCGGTGCGGATTCTCTGCCCGGATGAGGTCACGGCGGCCGAGGCGATCGAGGCGGGCCGGGAGGTGCTGACGCGGGTGCATTTTGTGATCGAGAAACTGGATGTCGAGCAGGGCATCATCCGGACGAGGCCCCTGCGAGCCGCCCAGTTCTTCGAGCTCTGGCGCAGCGACAATGCCAGTCTCTACCGTTTGAAAGAGGCCAACCTGCACTCGGTGCGAAGATCCGTGGAGATTCGGGTGAGACCGGAGGGGGGAGACCGGAGGCTGGAGGCCGGAGATAGCGACAACCTGCCGCCGGCCGCCTCCGGTTCCTTGTGCCTCGAGTGCGACGTCTCGGTCCAGCGGCTGAGCCTTTCGGGTCCGCCGGCGGCCGGCCTCTCGGAGACCGAGGCGATCCACGCCCAGAGTGCGGCGCTGCCGCCGCGGGTCGAACTGAGTCCCGGGCAGCGGCGGGCCATGACCTGGATCGACCTGGGCGAGGACCGGGAACTGGCCGGCCGAATCCTGGAAAGGATCGAGCGAAGACTCGGACGACCGAATTGACGACCAACGATATAGAAGGAAGAGATCGCTCGCTTGTCATTGCGAGCGCAGCGAAGCTATCTTCCGGGCGACGGATGGAGGTTGCTTCGTCGCGGCGCTCCTCCTAAGAAACTGGCGGTTTGGGTGCCATGTCTACGGCTTTGCGTAGACATGCCAAGTGAGCGAAGAAGACATGCCTGCGAGGCGTAGGCATGGCACCCTGAATACACCCGGTTTCTTCCGCCTACCCGCCGCGAAGCGGCTTCGTGACTTGCAATGACATCATCAGGTTCATTTTTGGCAGAGGCTCTAAGGTGAAAACAGTACATGGTAAACCCATGAAGGTGCTGGTCTGCGGCGGCGCGGGGTACATCGGCAGCAACATGACGGCTTTGCTGGCCCGGGAAGGCCATGAGCCGGTTGTCTACGATAACTTCAGCAAGGGCCACCGGGGGGCAGTCCCAGACGCCAGAGTTGTCGAGGGCGATCTGGCGGACCGCGCGCTGCTGGTGCGAACGCTGGGCGAGCTTGGCATCGAGGCGGTGATGCACTTCGCGGCTTTCATCGAGGTCGGCGAATCCGTCCGGGAGCCGCTGAAGTACTACGAGAACAACTTTTCGAACACGCAGACCCTGCTGTCGGCCCTGCAGGAGGCGGGCGTGGGGAAATTCGTCTTCAGCAGCACGGCGGCCGTCTACGGCATGCCCCGCCAAGTGCCGATCCCGGAGGCCGCGCCGAAAGAGCCGATCAACCCCTACGGCCAGACGAAGCTGGCGGTCGAGCAGATGTGTCATTGGCAGGCGCAGGCGGGCCGGCTGCGGTACGCGGCCCTGCGCTACTTCAACGCCTGCGGGGCCGGCGACGACGGGGCCCGCGGCGAGGACCATCACCCGGAGTCCCACCTGATCCCGTTGATCATTCAGGCCGCGCTGGGGAAGCGAGCGGACATCAAGATTTACGGCACGGACTATCCAACCCCCGACGGGACCTGCATCCGGGACTATATCTATATCGACGACCTGTGCCGGGCACACCTGCTGGCCCTCCGGAGGCTGGACGAGCAGGCCGAGCTGGTCTACAACCTGGGCAACGGCCAGGGCTATTCGGTCCGCCAGGTGATCGACGCCGTCCGGCGCGTCTCCGGCCGGGACTTCAAAATCACCGAAGTGGAGCGCCGCCCGGGCGACCCGCCGGTCCTGACCTCCGATGCGACCAGAGCCAGAGCCGAACTGGGCTGGCAGCCGGAGAAGCCCGACTTGGAGGACATGGTCGCCACCGCCTGGAAATGGCACAGCGAGCACCCGGACGGATATTGTGATTGATGAACTGTAATTCATAATTTATGATTTGCCTCGCTTCGCCTGGCACAGGCCGTGCCATGCGACCGTTCGCGGCTCCGCCGTCTGCCCGGCGCGGCCAAAACCATAACTGGAGTTTGGCAAAATGGGGAGTTGGGCCTACTTGAGAAAGAAGGGAATCGGGAAGCGGGCCGGGGCCCGTTCGCGGCCGCCCGCGCCGGCGGGGCCGGCGGCGGATTCTTCTCCGAAATCCGCTTCCCGATTTCTTTCTTTCGAATTCGGCCCCCGAACCGGCCCGGCGCGGCCCCCGGGCCGGGACGGGAAGCGGATTTCAGAGAAGAATAATAGGCCCAACTCCCCATTTTGCAAAACTCCAGTCATAAATCGTAAATCGTAAATCATAAATCCGGAGGCTTCCGTGGAGAAGATCAGACGGCGGGTCAACGCGTTTCTCAGCGAACGAGGCATGTACCACGGGGACATCAGCATCCCGGAGACGTGCGAGGTCTTCCTGAGCGAGATGGACAAGGGACTGGCGGGCAAGAAGAGCTCGCTGGCCATGCTCCCGACGTACCTGGAGATCGAGCGGGAGCTGCCGCGGGACAAGCCGGTGATCGTCATGGACGCCGGCGGGACGAACTTCCGCGTGGCAACCGTCACGTTCACGCGGGCGGGCGTGGCCAAGATCGGCAATTTCAAGGTCTTTCCGATGCCCGGCATCGCGGCCGAGGTGGGCAAGGACGAGTTCTTCGGGACGATGGCCGGGTACGTCAAGGACATCGCCGGCAAGAGCCCCAACGTGGGTTTCTGCTTCTCGTACCCGATCGAGATGTTCCCGAGCAAGGACGGCCGGGCGCTGTACTTCTCCAAGGAGATCAAGGCCCCCGAGGCCGCCGGCCAGATGATCGGCGAAAGCATGGGCCAGGCGCTGAACCGCCTCGGGTTGGCGGATCCCAAGCACTTCGTGCTGCTGAACGACACGGTCGCGACGCTGCTGGCCGGTCGGGCCGAGACCAGCGGGCGGCGGTACGACAGCTTCATCGGCTTCATTCTCGGCACCGGGACGAACACCGCGTACGTCGAGCACAACCGCCATATCAAGAAGGCCCGGGACCTGGACCCGGCCAAGAGCCAGATCATCAACGTCGAGTCCGGCGGGTTCGGCAAGGCCCCGCGCGGCAAGATCGACAAGGCGTTCGACAGGGCTTCGGTCAGTCCCGGCGTGAACACCTTCGAGAAGATGATCTCGGGCGCCTATATCGGCCCGCTCTGTTTGGTGACGGCCCTGGACGCCGCCAAGGCGGGGCTGTTCTCCCCAGCCACAGCGGCGCGGATCGGCGGGCTGGCCCTGGCGACCACGAAGGACATCAGCAACTTCCTGAGCTGCCCCGAGGGTGGTGACAGCCCCCTGTCGCTGGCTTTGGCCGGCGCCCCGGAGGAGGACGTGACCGCCCTGTACTACCTGGTCGATGCCCTCGTCGAGCGGGCGGCCAAGCTCACCGCGATCAACCTCTCCTCGGTGTCGCTCAAGTCCGACAAAGGTCACAATCCCTGCCGGCCCATCTGCATCGTCGCCGAGGGCACCACCTTCTACCGCCTCAAATCCCTGCGCCCAAAGGTCGAGTACTATCTGAAGCAGTACCTGGTGGACAAGAAGCACGTCCACTACGAGATCGTGACCGTCGAGAGCGCCACCCTGATCGGCGCCGCCATCGCCGGGCTGACGAACTGACTGACAGACCGCCAACGATACCCGCCACCGGGAATTCCTGGACGCCCGGTCCAAAATCTGCTATAGTGGCAGCACTGGGACGTAACAGAGCACGCAGCCACAAGGGCCTGTCCGCGCGAAGGCAAAGGCTCTTTCATATCACAAGACAACTCGAAACCGCAGATGAACGCTGATGGACGCAGATGATGGAGGATAGTGATCTCTCGCAAAGACCGCGAACCTCGCAAAGAAGGAAACACAAGAGGGCTCCTCAAGGGTCTATCTTGGCGTCTT
>VGYL01000606.1 GCA_016872975.1 Planctomycetota bacterium | reverse complement strand
GGTAGTTTCAAGTGTGAAGTGTAACGTGCTAAGTGAAGAGAGCCCGGCGGCGGGTCTTCTTACCTCACACTTCACACTTCAAACTTCAAACTCAACCCTGTCCGCCTCGGACAAACCGTGCGAAACAAACCCAATTGGGACCGGCACAAAAGAGGGACAAGTGTTTGATGAGAAAGGAGTTACGAGCGATCCCGTGCCGAACGGGCTCGAAAAAACAAACCCAATTTTGGGGGAGGGTGCCATGAGGGCCAATCGGGAGATTGCCGGTCCCAGGGACCGATTCCCGGCGGGCAAAGCCCTGGCGGTGGGCCCCGCGGGGTAGGAACGCCGCGCTATTCCCCCCGACTGCCGACGGGAAGAGGAGGGACCCCGCTGCCTCCACCACGACGCGTCCGGGCTGTATCACCGGGGAGAACAGGGCGGGGCCGGGCCTCCCAGGCGCCATCAGAATACATTCCCGCCGCAAGGGCTATTATCTCTCTGCACTCCCCTACGGCCCCCTGCGAACGAATCCGTCCTCTTTACGTAGAGAGGCAAGAAGCCGAGACCTCACGCCCTTGCAGTGAGACACCCTGTGCAGTACACTGGCCGTCTGATGGAATCAGGAGGTATTCGGTACTGGAGGTGGTTGCGGCAATGGATCTTGCCAGGGGTTGGTCTCAGGAAGGAAAGCCCGAATTGGGGGCACCGAAAAGTCATTCACGCTTGTTTGAGACGGGGTTGTCGGTGGGTCTGGACGAGGCGGCCTTGTTGCTGTACGCGCTGTCGTTCGGGCCGCTGAGCAAAGGCGATCTGGTCCGGTCGCTGAAGCAGGCCGGGATCACCATGCCGGGCGGGTTTCCCATCACGATCCAGAGGGCGGGCGAGTGCATTCAGCGTCTCCGCAAGAAAGGGCAGATCACATCGCAATTCTCGGAGCCGCCGAAGTGCCCGCCCGAGGTGCGCGTGGCGTGCCTGGAGGCGGCCCGTGCCAAGGGTTGGCTCTCTCACTTTGCCAGGGCCCTGCAGGAGTCTGTGCCCGGACAGGTGAGTTCGAGCGACTGGGAGTACCGCTGGGGCCGGCGGCGCTTCGTTTCCCTGGCGCATGCCTGCCGGGATGTGTTCATCGCCTTGGAGAAGGACGATCAGGACGAGCTCAAGCGTCTGGCCGGGCTGTGCAGCCAGGACCTGGAGACCCGCTCGCTGACGGACGTGCTGCTGCTCGTCTGCATCGACCCGTTTCAGCCGAAGTACATCGAGCGTCTGCCCGCCCAGTACTGGGGCACGGTGCTCACGGCCGCCGCGTTTCTGCACGTCTGCTCGCTGACACTGGATCACCCCGTCTTTGCCTATCTGCGGACCCGTCTTCGGGCCGACCGCCACTGCCTGGACAGGTCCCTCCTGGAGCGGTGCGTCACCCTGCTGACACAGCGGGACCTCCTGGCGGGGGATTTCGCCGGGGCGCAGAGCCTGCTGGACGCGTTTGCCGACTTGAACCTGTCTCTCATTCGGGGCATGCTGGAAGTATTCCGCGGGCAGGTGCCGGAGGCCCGGCAGACCTTCGAGGCGGCCCGCCGCAACGTGGGCAAGGGCAAGACCGCCCAGTCGGAGCACTTCGCGACGTTTCCGGGGCTCCTTCACGCCCTGCTGCTCGTCCAATCGGAACAACTGCAGGACCGCCAACAGATCCGGGGGTGGTTGAACGGACAGGCCTTGAGCCGGGGCAGTGGCGCCAATTATCGCGAGGCCTATCGCAAGCTGGAAGCCCTGCTGGCCTGGTATGAGGGCCACCCCAGCACCGGCCCGGAAACCGCGTGGCATCCCGCCTACCATGGGGGAGAATCGCCTCTGACACTCGTCAGCACCTTTCTGGCGCAGTTGTTGTACTGGTTCTACTCCTCCAATTCGAAGCCGCTGAAATCTCATCAGCAGACCTTGCTCCCGCTCGTGGAGAACCTTCTGAAGGGGTGCGACGAGCACGGCGCCCGGTGGCCCGTGATGCAGATCGCGCGGCTGCTGAGCAGGCTTGGCGTTGCCTTGCCGCCCTACGTGGACCAGGCCGAGGCCTTCTTCCGGGAAACGGGGGCGAAAGATCTCTCGGAGCTGTGGCCGGTCAAGGAGGTCTGGGAGAACCGGGTCGGAGCCCTGGAGCAGCTCCTTCGCCAGGAGGCCGACCGCACGAACAATGCCGCCGCGGAAGCGTCCATCCGCCTGGGATGGAAGCTCTGCGAGTACGGGCAGGACCGGATCACGGTCATTCCCGTCGAGCAGAAGCGGACCAAGAACGGCGGGTGGACGAAAGGCCGGGAGATCGCCCTGTATCGGCTGGCGAGCTATGCGGATCAGAACCTGGACCACCTGACCGAGCAGGACAAGGCCGCCTTGGCCGGCATCCTGGGCAAACAGCATCATTACTACGAGATGGCCTATCAGTTGGACGCCGGCGTCGCCCTGAACGCCCTGGCCGGCCATCCGAACGTGTTTTGGCAGGATCGGCCCCACATGCCGGTCGAGATCGTGCGCGGCACGCCGGAGGTGCGCATCGAGCCCAAGGGCAGCCGGTTGTGCATCTCGATGGACCCGCATCCCCAGCCGGGGACCACGGGCACCAAGGCTTGTGTCACCAAGGAATCGCCCACCCGGGTCCGGGTCGTGGCGTTCGAGCCGGTCCATCTGAAGATGGCCGAAATCCTCGGCCCGGGCGGAGTGACCATCCCGAAGGACCGCTCCCAGGAAGCCCTCAATCGCTTGGAGGGCATCTCGAGGCATGTCGCGATCCAGTCGGACGTGGCTCTGGCCGGGACGCAGGCCGAGAGCGTGGAGCCCGACTGCCGGCCGCACCTGCGTCTGCAGCGGCTCGATCGGGGCCTGCAGGCCGAGATGGTCGTGGTCCCGCTGGGGGGACAGTCGCAGCGGGCGTTCACGCCCGGCGTCGGCAATCCGCACCTGGTCGAATCCATCGCCGACAAGGCCCTGCAGACCCGCCGCGATCTCCCGCAGGAGACCGAGTGGGCCGAGCGGGCCTTGGAGGCCGTCCCCCTGCTGGACGACTTCACAGGCGCGGATTACACATGGGTCTTCGACGATCCCCAGGAAGCCCTGGAGTTGCTGGCGCAGTTGCAGACGGTCCCGCCGGAGGTCCTGACCGTGGAGTGGCCCAAGGGCGATCCGATCACGGTCCGTTCCATCTCGGCGCAGCAGTTGCGGCTCTCGATCCACTCGGCCCAGGACTGGTTCGAGGTCGAAGGCAACGTGCAGGTGGATCAGGACCTCGTGATCAAGATGCGGACCCTGCTCGATCAGATCGAGAAGGGAGACGGCTCGTTCATCGCTTTGGGCAAGGACCAGTACATCGCCCTGAGCCGGCAATTGCGCAAGCAACTGCAGTGGCTCGGCGCCGGCGGCCAATACGTCGGCAAGGGGGACACGCTGCGCATGCACCCGTTGGCGGCGCTCGGCCTGGAGCAGTGGAAGGATGAGATCGGCGAGCTCCGGACGGATACGGTATTCGACGCCCATCTCGAGCGGCTCCGGGCGGTCGAATCCTATCAGCCGGTGCTCCCCTCGACCCTCCAGGCGACCTTGCGCCCCTACCAACAGGACGGCTTCACCTGGCTGGCCCGGCTGGCCGAATGGGGTGTGGGCGCGTGCCTGGCGGACGACATGGGCTTGGGCAAGACTATCGAGGCCCTGGCCCTGATCCTGCACCGGGCGTCCCAGGGTCCGACCCTCGTCGCGGCGCCGACCAGCGTCTGTGCCAACTGGGTCTCCGAGGCGCAGCGGTTCGCGCCCACGCTGCGTCCGATCCGCTTCGGCATCGGCGATCTCGGCCGGCGCGAACAGGTGCTCAAGGCGCTCGGGCCGTTCGACCTGCTGATCTGCTCGTACACGCTGCTCCAGCAGGAGGCGGAGGCTCTCAAAGACACGTCGTTCGCCACGATCGTCCTGGACGAGGCCCAGGCAATCAAGAACGCCGCCACGAAGCGTTCGTCCGCCGCCATGGGTCTGACGGGCGGTTTTCGGATGATCTGCACGGGCACGCCCATCGAGAACCGGCTGGCGGAGCTGTGGAACCTGTTCCGCTTCATCAATCCCGGCCTGCTCGGCTCGGAGGACCGCTTCCACGAGCGGTTCGTCCGGCCCATCGAGATCAACCGCGACCCGCACGCCAGCCACATCCTCAAGTCGCTGGTCCAGCCGTTCATCCTGCGGCGGACCAAATCCCAGGTGCTCGAAGACCTGCCGCCGCGGACCGAGACGATGCGCCTGGTGGAACTCAGTCCCGAGGAACAGGCCCTGCATGAATCCCTCCGCCAACGCGCCCTGGAGCGGCTCGAAGGCATGCGGGACATGGCCGCCGGCCAGGCCCATATTCACGTCCTGGCGGAGCTGATGAAGCTGCGGCGCTGCTGCTGCAATCCGCGTTTGGTGGTGCCCAACTGCGGCCTGACCGGCTCCAAGCTCGAGGCCTTCGCCGAGCTGGTGGACGAGCTGCGCGAGAACCAGCACAAGGCCCTGGTCTTCTCCCAGTTCGTGGACCATCTGACTCTGCTCCGCGAGCACCTGGACAAGCAGGGCATCCGCTACCAGTACCTGGACGGCTCGACCCCGGCCAAGACCCGGCAAAAGCGCATCGACGCCTTTCAAAATGGCGAAGGCGACCTGTTCCTGATCTCGCTCAAGGCCGGCGGCCTGGGCCTGAACCTCACGGCCGCCGACTAC
>VGYL01000605.1 GCA_016872975.1 Planctomycetota bacterium | reverse complement strand
GCCGAACAGCGAGTGGGGGATCTCTCTGAACGTCACGACGATCTCGGTGTGCTTGCGGGCCAGGCGCTTGCCGGTCCGCAGATAAACGGGCACGTCCTTCCAGCGCCAGTTGTCGATGAACAGCCGTGCGGCGACGAAGGTCTCCGTCTGCGAATTGGGAGCCACTCCCTTTTCCTCGCGATACCCGGGCACCAGTTGGCCCTCGACCTGGCCGGCGCCGTACTGGCCTCGCACAACATGGTCGTGGATGGATGACGCCGTGGGCTCCGCACCGAACGGCCGGATGGCCCGCAGGAGCTGGATCTTCTCGTCCCGCACGCGATCGGCATCGAACGACGTCGGCGGCTCCATCGCCACCAGGGCCAGCATCTGGAGCATGTGGTTCTGGAAAATGTCCCGCAGGGCCCCGGACTTGTCGTAGTAGTCCGCCCGGTGCTCCACGCCCAAGGTCTCCGCGATCGTGATTTGGATGTTGTCGATGTGATTGCGGTTCCAGACGGGTTCGAAGATGGCATTAGCAAAACGAAACACCATGATGTTCTGGACCGTCTCTTTGCCCAGGTAGTGGTCGATGCGGTAGACCTGCGATTCGTCGAACCACCGGGAGATGGCGTGGTTGAGCTCGGCGGCGCTTCGCAGATCGTGTCCGAAGGGCTTCTCCACCATGAGCCGGGCTCGCAGATGACAGGCGGGACTGCTCCGTTCCGACAGGCTTGCGGCCCCCAGGTGCTCGATGATGGGCTGATAGAGAAGAGGAGGGACGGACAGATAGAACAGATTGCAGCCGTCCACCCCGTGCATCTTTCGCAGTTCGGTCAACCGGATCTTGAGGCGCTCGTAGGTGGTGGCGTCCTTATAGTCACCGCTGAGATAGTGGAGCTTGTCCAGAAACGCCTGGGATGCCTCGGCAGAACTACCCTCCGAGTTCCGACGAATCGCCTCGGCGGCCTCCTGGCGGAATTGGTCATCGGAATAGGGCGTGCGGCCGCAGCCCAAGAGACAGAACCGCTCGTTCAGCAGGCCGCGGGTCTGGAGTTGGGCGAGACTGGGCAGCAGTTTGCGCTGCACCAGGTCGCCCGAGGCCCCGAAGACGACCATCGCCGTGGGCGGAGCTTCGGGCTCGGCGCAAATCGCCTCCATGGAGATCATCGATGGACGTATTTCACGATTTGGCATCTCTTCACCCCCACGAAGAAGATATGCAGGGTGTGCTGTCACACCAACTCCAGATACGGATGGAATCGGTGTGCATAGCACACCCTACAGGAACGGCTTCACACTTCCTGCGTCACTACTCGTTGGCCGGCTCGAATTCCTCCTTACCGGCGCCGCAATCCGGGCAGACCCACTCGTCCGGCAGATCGTCGAACGTGGTGCCGGGCGACACACCGTTGTCGGGATCGCCCACGGCGGGGTCGTAAATGTAACCGCACAGGATACACCGATACTTCATGGCCCGCTCCTTTCGTCCACAGGGCGCCGCGCCATCATCTGCCGCCGTGCGCCACATCCATTGTGTCCCCTATGCGCTCATTGCCGCCAGGTACCGCCGCAGCTCGGCGGCGTGACTGACCTCTTCGCGGATGATGGCCTCGACCCGGTCCCGGCCGGCTCGATCGGTGACGAAGTTCTTCAGTCCCACGTAGTAGAGGATGGAGTTCTTCTCCGCCTCGATGGCGATCTCCAGCAGCTCGCGCGGCGATTCCTTGCCGGTCAGCGGCTCGGTGCGACTTCGTTTGCCCTCGAAACCGCGCTCGTCTGCCATGGCCTGCAGGTACAGGGTGGCCTCGCCTTCGGGGTCGAAGGTGGTTCCGCCCTTTTCCTGGTCGCTGAGCATGGCTCGCATTTCGTGAAAGGTCCGCAGATGGCCGTCCTCCATGGCCGCCAGGCGGAGGAACATGTCTTGGATCTGCCGGGTGGGGGCTTTCGTCGCCGCCTCCCGACAGAAGGTGGCGGCGTTGCGCTCCATTTGCTCCGCCATTTCGAAGATCTCATCGGCGTTGAACGCTATGCTCATGGCTGTTCTCCTTTTGCCTCGCGCGGGCAGCTACTTGCGCTCGCCCAGTTGGTGGTCCAGCATGAGCAGGGCGCCGGGGCCGCCGGCGGCCATCTTGAGCATCTGGACGATCCGGTCCGCCGAGGCCTCTTCCTCGACCTGCTCCTTGACAAACCACTGCAGCATCTCCGCGGTGGCGTGGTCCTTCTCTGCGAGGGCCCGGTTCATCAGGTCGTTGATGCGCCCGGTGATGTGCTGCTCATGCCCGAAGGCCGCCTCGAACGCCGCCAGCGGGGACTTCCATTCCTTGGCCGGTTCCTTGATTGCCTTGAGCGTAACCGTGCCGCGCCGCTCATGGATGAAGTCGAAGAACTTCATGGCGTGCGCGTGCTCCTCCCCCGCCTGGACCTTCATCCAGGAGGCGAACCCCGGGAGGTTCTGCAACTCGAACCAGGCCGACATGGCTAGGTACAGATAGGACGAAAACAGTTCCTCGTTGATCTGCTCGTTCAGGGCTTTTTCCATCTTGTCCGTCATCATGTTATTGGGCCTCCCATACTCCATGCAGGTTGCAGTATTCCCGTGCCGTGACACTCTCGGCCGCCAGGTTGAAGATCGCCTCCGGGGCTTGGCCGGGCCGGAGCCACTGGCGCTGGATTCTGCCGTCCGTGAGGATCTCGATCCACTCGATGAAATGCTTGTCTTCCATCGGGTGGGGGATGCTGCCGATCTTGACCTTGACGCCGCCGTCGAACTTCTCGACGACCGGCACGTGCTTCTCCTTCCCCTGGTCCGCGGTCTTGGCGGCCAGATGCACCATCGGCTTGTCACAACATACGAGGTTGCCGTGCCCTGCGGTCAGGACCTCCACGACATTGCCGCAGGTGAGACATTTGTAAACTTGCAGTTTCTCTGCCATCCGTTTTCTTCCCTTTCCGTTTTAACGATGTCCGGCACCCGGCGAACGGCCGGGCGCTCTTCATTTGGCGATGCCGGCCGCCTGGTGCTTCGCCAGGATCTGATCGGCGAGTCCATCCAGGGCGGCGAAATCTGTCTCTTTGGGCTGCCCTTTGGCAATCACCGGGGGGATCAGCTCCACCTTCAGGTTGGTCAGCAATCCGGCGAGTTGTTCAACCATCTTGCCGCCCCAGCCGAACGAGCCGATGATCGAGGCGAACCTCGTCTTGGGCCGCAGGGCGTTGGCGACGAAGGCGGCGTAGGCGGCCTTGGGGTGCGCCCCGGTCAGGACCGTGGGCGAGCCGAGCACGATAGTGGCGGCATCGACCAGAGCGATCGCCAGCCGGCCCAAGTCCACCGTGGTAAGATTGAACTGCTTGACCGCAAGGCCGCGCTGGATCAGGGCCTTCGAGAAGTGCTCGACCATCAGCTTCGTGCTCTCGTGCATGGAAACGTACGCCAGCACGACCTCGTTCTTGACCTGGTCGCCGACCCAATCCTTGTAGGCGTTCAAAATGATCTCGGGCCTGTTGTAGACCGGCCCATGGCTGGGGGCGATCATGTCGATCTGGAGTTTGCTCAGCTTCTCCAGGTTCTTCTTGATCACGGGCCGGAAGGGCATCATGATCTCGGCGTAGTAGCGCTTGGCGGATTCGTAGACCAGCGGCTCATCGTCGACGTACAGGCTGCTGGTCGCCAGATGCGAGCCGAAGAAATCACAGGGGAACAGGATACGGTCCTCCTGCAGGTACGTGCACAGCGTTTCCGGCCAATGGACCCAGGGGATGTCGAAGAACTGCAGGGTCTTGCCGCCCAAAGGCAACATCTGGCCGTCCGCGATGGTCAGGAATTTGTCTCCGTCAAGGTGCAGGAGGTCCATGAGCATGGACTCGCACTTGGCGTTGGTGACGACCTTCGCGTCCGGATAGCGGGCCAACACGGTTGGGATCGAGCCGGAATGGTCCTGCTCGGCATGGTGCGAAACGACGTAATCGATTCGGTCGATGCCGGAGGCGACAAGACTGCTCATGAGCGTGCCGGTCTTGGTCGGGTCCGCCGTGTCGAGCAGGGCGGTCTTGTCGCTGCCTTCCACCAGGTAGGCGTTGTACGTGGTTCCCTCGGGCAGCGGGATCAACTCGTCGAACAGCCGGCGATCCCAGTCGATGGCACGAATCGAATAGACGTCTGGCTTGAGTTCCTGCATGATTTCCGAATCCTTCTTGTCGGGCTACAGGAGCCTGCGGGCCGCCTCCAGAGCGGCCTGATAATTCGGCTCACTGGTTACTTCCCTGACCAATTCTACGTACCGTATCGTGCCTTGTTTGTCCAGTACAAATACCGCCCGGGCGAGAAGCCGCAGATCCTTGATGAGCAAGCCATAGGCCTGGCCGAAGGCGGCCGCGCGATGGTCGGAGAGCGTTTGGACGTTCTTGACGCCGGCCGCACCGCACCAGCGCTTCTGCGCAAAGGGCAGATCCATGCTGACCGTCAACACCGCGGCCCTATCACCCAGCTTGCCAATCTCTTCGTTGAACCGCCGGGTCTGGATATCGCAGACCGGCGTGTCGAGCGACGGGACCGAACTGAGGATGCAGACCTTGCCCAACCCCAGAGCCGATGGCTTCACGATCGAAAGATCGTTGGCCACCACCTCCGCCTCCGGAGCTTTCTGACCCACCTTGACCTCGTTGCCCAGCAGGGTGAGCGGACTGCCCTGAAACGTGATTAAACCGGTTCTTTCTTCCACGGTATGCTCCTTCAG
>VGYL01000604.1 GCA_016872975.1 Planctomycetota bacterium | reverse complement strand
GCTGATGCAACGGCCCCGCGCCGCATTGCGCGCGGAACTCACGAAAACCTAACTCTGGGCCAGCCAAGGGGTTGCGCACGGCAGTGCCATTCGGGGCAGTCGCCTATTACTCTGTGAGGATGAGGGGGCAGATCGGTAGAAAGGGACGGGTTTCCTTTGACCGCGGCGGGCGCAGAGGTCCGCCGAGGCAGAGAGAGAACCGCCCGAAACAGGAGGTCCTACCCTGCGTCCCCTGCGTCCTCTGCGGCGGATCAGGAGAAATCTGCGCCAACCGGCGGTTGGAAGCCGTCGCTCGGGCCTCGTGGCTCGTCACTCGCAGGGCGGAGGCGGCAGGCGGTAGCCGGCAGTCCGTAGTCGGTTGCTTCGACAGCCGGAGGCGGCTGTCCTACATATCTTGTTCGCGTGGTTCGCGTATTTCGCGGTTGGACAGCGACTGTCGGTTCGCAGTTCTCGCCGGAAATCCGTGTGCATCCATGTGCATCCGTGTCGCAAAGCCGTTGTCGGCAGGCGTTAGTCGGTCCGTACGGAGTTGCCAGTTGACAGTTCCCAGTTCCCAGCAAGATCTCCGTATCGCAAGGGCCGTTTCCGTCACGCAAGAGCGCGGGCAGGATGCCCGCGACACGCAAGGGCGCTCGCGCCCTCGCCCCGGCGACTGGCCAGAGGCTTTCTTCGTCTTTGCGTTTCTTCGGCGACGGGGTTCGCAGGGCTATTTGTCAGGATCTGGTTTTCGCGTGGGGCTTTCTGGCGGTACACGACGTAAGTCACGGAACCGCAAGGGAATATGTCTCGCGCAGAGGCGCAGGGACGCGGGGCTGGGGACAGAGAATTCGGTGGGGCAAGCCCCACCCTACGGGTTCTGCTGTGTGCCCTCGGTGTCCTCTGGGGCTTGAAGCCGTCGCTCGGGCCTCGTGGCTCGTCGCTCGCAGGGCGGCAGCGGTCGCCCGTTGGTATCGAGTTCTCAGTTGACAGTTCCCAGTTCTCAGCAAGGAATCCGTGTTCATCCATGTGAATCCGGGTCGCAAGGGCCGTTTCCGTCGCGCAAGAGCGCGGGCAGGATGCCCGCGACACGCAAGGGCGCTCGCGCCCTCGCCCCGGCGGCCATTCCGGGGCCGCGGGCGGTAAGACCGCGTTTTTTGGGGCGCCACATCAGACCGCCAATCAGACCGCCAAAGATTCGTGTGCCTGGGCCAGGAACCGCGTTTTCAGGGGCGCCAGTGCGGATACCGCCATCAGAGCGCCATGCCATAGCGGTTGGCGGTCTGAATTCTTGGCGCAAAAACGCCCATCACGTGGGGCATTTGGCGGAGTGAGTTTTTCGCGCAGAAACGCGGCTCTGGAACTACCGGGGTCAGGTCCATTGGCCGCAGTCGCGTCGCCCGCAACGCTCGTAGCGGGGCTTCACCTCTATCTCCCATGGGAACACAGGGGAATGCCGGAGCGGCATCGTATTTCCACGGTGGAACGACGGCCTCCCGAGGACAACACCACCAAAGATGCTCAACACAATCCGGTGCGCATCTTTGGGAAAAGGTGAGCATCTTTGGCCGGGGGTGAGCATCTTTGGAGGATCGGGGAGGCAATTCCCAGTTCGGCGTAGGGAACTGTTCCACTATTCCATCACTCCAACCGGGTCAGGACTGCACGGTGGTCGGCCCAGGCCGTGCTTATGGAACATCGGCAGGATGCCGCTGCCACGAGGCTATCGCTGGACGGTGATCTTGCCGAGGTCGTACCAGCCGTCGGGCCGGCGGCCTTCGATGGCCAGTTTCACGTCGGGCTCGTCGAACCGCTCGTCGAGGATGCCGATCTGGAGGTCGTAGGAGCCTTCGGGTACGTCCGCGGGGATTGTGACGGCGTGGTCGTAGAGATTGTCGCCGGGCAGCCAGGAGCGCAGGTCGGCCGGGGTGACGAGGAGGCGCTTGCCCGCGGGACTGCTCAGACGCAGGGCCAGGCGGAAGGGGCGATAGCACGGGGCGACGCCCTTGTTGTCCCACCAGGAGGTGAAGGCCAGCTCGCCGCCGGGCTTGACCCGGGAGGGGTAGGTGAACTTGCGGAGAACGTAGCGGTAGCCCATCCGCTTGAGCCAGCGGTTCACGGCGGGCCACCACTCCTCGGGGACCGCGGACGACTTGGCGTTGAAGGAGGAGATGTGCCACTTGAGGGACTCGTCGATGATGTGGTCGACGTCCCAGCCTTTGTCCTTCCAGGTCTGCATGACCCAGCAGACCTCCAGGCTGACCGGGGCCTTCTTCCAGGCGTCCTTCATGCCGAAGTTGATGATCGCCTGGGGGTAGTAGTCGTTCATGTGGCACCAGGTGGGGCTGAAGCCGCCCATGTCGCCCAGGCAATCGACCCGCCAGCCGACCGCCCGCTGGGACAGGCCGTAACGGTTGGTCTGCTCGTCGGTCAGGAGCATGATCAGGTGGGTCTTCGGGAACGCCTCCAGGTAGGAGTCCACGAGGGCCGCGCGGGTCTGCTGGGTGAGCTTCGCCGAGCCGGCCCCTTCGCCCCAGGCGCCGACGATGGACAGATCGACGCTCTCGAGCAGCGGGTGACCATCGTAGCGGGCCCCCAGGGCGCGGATCATGGCGCCGAAGTGCCGGACGTAGCGCGGGTCTTCCGGATTCGTCCGCCACTTCGCCTCCGGCAGTTTTTCTTCTTTGCCCATCATCTGGCGGTACCAGTCGGGGACATCGTTGTCGGCGCCGGTGCCGTAGGGCGCGATCCGCAGCAGCAGGGTCTGCCGCCGGCTGCCGGCCGTCTCCAGGGCCCTGTCCAGCAGCTCCCAGCGGTAGTCGCCCTGGATCGGCTCGAGGAACTTCCAGTACACGCGGAAGTAGGCCAGCGAGGTCATGGGGTGGTTCTCGTTCCGCAGGCTCCGGTCGAACGCCTGGTAGACGATGGGGTAGCCCTCGGTCCACTTTACGCCTTCATTAAGCTTGTCGCCGTTGAAGCGCTGGAAGGTCATGAACCCGATGCCGGGATTGATCAGGACGTCGTCGATCTCCTTCGGGCGGACCACGACGGTCCCCTGGCCCCAGGCGGCCAACGGCCCCAGGGAGATCAGGATCATGGAGAAGCAATACGCGATACGCATCCCAGTACCCTCTCAAGATGGACGATGGACATAATACAGCGGTCGGCAATGTACCTGTCAGGACCCCGTAGCAAGGGCGCGAGCGCCTATGAGTATCACGGGCGTCCCGCCCGTGGAAGCAGGGCCAGGATGGCCCTGCGACTCATGGGCAAGATGCCCATGCTGCGGAACGCCTGACGGCGTCACTACGAACCGCACCGCACCGAACGATTCCGCGAATTCCGCCTCTTGGCAGTATCGCGGCGTGACTCAGACGGCTATCATACAACCAAGACATCCAATGAACCAGCATGCAAAATGGGACGGTGCAGATTATGAAGGCAAGACACGCGGTTATCATCGGCTTGGGACTGCTATTCATCGGCACCGCTACGGCCTGGGCCTCGAAGGGTACGTACGATATCCGGGACTTCGGGGCCAAGGCGGATGGGCAGACGCTCAACACGCAGGCGATCCAGGAGGCGGTGGACCAGTGCGCCCGGGACGGCGGCGGCACGGTTCTGTTTGGGCCCGGGAAATGGCTGACCGGGACCGTCTACCTGGCCAGCCATGTCACGATCGGGCTCGAGAACGGCTGCACGGTTCTCGGCAGCAAGGAGAAGGCCCATTACGGCCAGCCGCGAACGCTGCCGGACGGCGGGACCTTCAGCTACTGGGGCATCTTCGCCGGCAAGAGCCTGGAGAATATCGCCATCTGCGGCCAAGGCACGATCGACGGGCAGGGCGCCACTTTCAAGTACAAGGAAGGGGCGCGGCCGAAGAACCTCTATTTCGAGGGCTGCCGGGATGTGCGGATCGAGGGCGTGCGCCTGCGGAATGCCGGCAGTTGGATGCAGCATTATCGCGATTGCGACCGGGTGCGGATTCGCGACATCGTGGTGTTCAACCACGCCGCTTACAACAATGACGGGCTGAACATCGACAGTTGCCGGGATGTGATCATCACCGGCTGCAACGTCGATTCCGACGACGATGCGATCGTGCTCAAGAGCCTGTCCGCCAGGCCCTGCGAGAATGTCACGATCTCGGACTGCGTGATCAGCACCCACTGCAACGCGATCAAGATGGGGACGGAGTCGGGCGGCGGCTTTCAGAACATCACGGTGACGAACAGCACCATCTGTTCGCCCCGCTATTCGCAGGTGATCTACGGCCGCCAGCGCGGGCTCGCGGGGATCGCCCTGGAGATCGTGGACGGCGGCACGCTCGACCGCGTGACCGTCTCGAACATCGCCATCCAGGGCGTCACCGCGCCGATCTTCCTGCGGCTGGGCAACCGGGCCCGCACGTACGCGAAGGACCAGCCCAAGCCCCCAATCGGCAAGCTCCGCAACGTCGTCCTGAGCAACATCGTCGCCACGGACGGCTCACCCGTCGGGTGCTCGATCACGGGCCTGCCGGACCATCCCATCGAGAACGTCACGCTCAGCAACATCCGCCTGGGCTTCGACGGAGGCGGCACGCGGCCGGAGGCGTCGCGCGAGATCCCCGAGCGGGCGGACGCCTATCCGGAGAGCACCATGTTCGGCATGCTCCCGGCGTACGGCTTCTTCTGCCGGCACGTGCAGGGCCTGGTGCTGCAGAACGTCCATCTCCAAACCGCGACGCCGGACCACCGGCACGCCCTGGTGCTG
>VGYL01000603.1 GCA_016872975.1 Planctomycetota bacterium | reverse complement strand
AATCCGTGCGACAGTCTGTGCATCCTGCATGCACGTATTATCCACAATCTTTCACATCGATCAACAATAATTTGTTCAGATTATTTTTGCGCGATCACTAAGTTATGATGGGACGGTCGATCCGCAGATTCTCGAAAAACTCAACCATCTGATCGAGTCCGGCCCGTTCCGCGTCCACATCGCCCGCACGTTCCCCCTGGAGCAGGCCGCCGAGGCCCACCGTGCCCTGGACAGCCATTATCTCGGCAAGCTTGCTTTACGGCCGCTCAGATGAGCAAAACCGTCCACGCGGCAGGGGGTTTTCCTGCATGTAAAATAGGTAATTCCCTCTCTTGTGAAATGCCCTTGCGGCGGGAACAATGCGGGCGTGAAATCCATCGGATCTGACATAGCACGAATGCACGTCCATCCGGCTGATTGCCGGCGAACGGAAGGGAGTCCTCGCCGAGGCCATTCGCACGATTCAGCCGCGTTCCGGCAGCCGCAGCACGACAGGTCGCGTTGCGGATCGCCGGACGACTCACAGGGTGGTAGTGCGACGAGGGGGTGTTTCGCGGATTAGAAGCCGTGCGGTTTGTGTCCGGACACCCGCAGGGCGGAAATCGCGGTCAGATTCGTATCGAGGGTCGCGAGCAGGGAGGCTTGCGGCCCTCCTGCTTTTGTGCCACCGCGGCCGTGCAGATCACTGCCCCGTCGAGCCTTCTCCCGAGATCTCCAGGAGAAAGACATTCGTCCGGTCCGCGCCGCCGGTGCGGCGTTCGAGCAGGCGAATCGGCCCGGCGCCGTCCGCGGAGACAAGAACTTCGATCTCCTCGCTTTCGAACACCTCCGCGAGGTACGTTGCCTGCATGACGTACGGCGGAGGGCAACAACCGAGGTGGCGGCGCAGGCCATCGAGAGCCCACCGGACGTACTCGGTATTGTTGACGTGTCCGTTGAAATCGAGGGCACTGTACGGCACCGAGATCGTGCCGGCGCTGGTGTAGGTCCCCACCGGCTGCAGCCGGCGCAGCTCCGTGCGCAGCACCTTCGGTCCCGCCTGCGGGAGAGAAAGATCGAGCCGGCCCAGGTTCTTCGGCCGGCCGCTGTGCTTGTCCAGGATCATCCACTCGCTGGTGGCGCGAAACCGCTCGCGGCCGTCCGGGCCTGTGCCCAGGAATTCGCGTGCGGCCGCCAGGCGCGTGCAACCGCTGGGCCACGTCCGCACGGTCACCGCATCCCGCCACCGGGGGATGTCCGCCATTTCCACCCGCAGATTGGCCAGAACCCAGAAGCCGTCGCGTCGCTCCAGGTCGGCAAGCCCCACGCCCAGTTGTTCCGCGTGGCGGGCCGCGGCCTCCTGCAAGTACTGCATCAGGGCGTTCGGCTTGAGGAAGCCATCCGGCCGGCAATCGAACGCCTCCACAACGAATCGGTCCTCTCGGGGATCCATGACTTTCCGTCCTTCCCTTGCTGCCTTGTGAGCCGACAAGGCGGCTGCTACTTGGCATCCATTATGCGGGCCCACGGGCAAAAGAGCAATGCCGGCAGGCGGCCGCCGGCAACCGTGACGGGCCGTCGTGAAATCGGATATCATTAGACTTGTTTAGGCGCACGACGCAATTCGGCATAGGAATTTGCGCCCGCCGTTGCCTGAACTGTCGCGACAGGCTTTCCGTAGGGACTGAGGAATTTCCAGAGTGAGCCGGTCAGAAAATGGGGGTGTGGCAGCATGATCCGAAACGCAGCACTGGTCCTGGGACTGACGGTGTGCCTGGGGGCGCACCCCGTTCGGGCCGAGGGCGTGTCCTATTCCGGGACGCTGTCCCGCTCGGGGGCAAATGCCAACGGCCGGTTGTTCATCACGGGGCCGGACTGGAACTCGCCATACCTGGACCCGACCCTGAGTTGGACGGTCGACAACACGACAACGCCGGGCAAATGGCACTATGCGTATACCGTGACCGTTGCGGGCGAGACCAACCGATCCGGGATTCAGTACGTGATCGTCGAGGCTGCCGACAGCGGCAACAACGACCGGACGTTCATGACGGATGATCTGTTCCTGCCGGAGAGCACCTCCGCCGACTGGCTGATCATGACGCAGATCGGTCTGTTCCCTGCCGGCTCCCGACGGTGCCTGCCCCGCGACGTGCACGGCGTGGAGTTCGCCACCCTGACCAAGGGGCCGACGACTCTCACGATCCGTTTTGACTCGGACTTCGGCCCCGCCTGGGGCGCTTTCTACGCCCAAAGCCCGACAGTCGGTGACGAGTCCAACGCTCTGTACAACGCCGGGATGCTGCTGCCCCGTCCCGCGGAACCACCGCAGAACGGCAGCATCGGCAGCAACGTTCTGGTCCCCGACAGCGACCCCAACGAGTTCCTCGTCCCGGCTCCCGGCGGGATGGTTCTGGGCGCCGTGGGCGTCTTGGTCGCCGGATGGCTCCGCCGCCGCTGGCTCTGAGAGGGTGGGTGAGAAGCCTTGGCCTGGGGCCGGTCCAGGGCGATGGGTGGCAGCGGCAAGGCCGTAGGCTTTGCGCAGGCCTTGTCGATGGCGGATGGACGAAACCATCGGCAAGCTCCGAAGACTCCGCTTGCCGCTGCCACCCAATACTGAGCTGGGTTCTCACACACCCTCTGAGAGGGTGTGTGAGGAGCCGGTTGGCCGTGGCATGGGCGTCCCGCCCATGAAGCATCGGCAGGGTGCCGATGCCACAAAACCCCACGGGCAGAATGCCCGTGCCACGTCTCACACACCCTCCAAGCGGTCCCGCTCGGGAGAAATCCGCGCCCGGGCCCAAACGGCTCTTTACTTTTGGCACGACCGCCTGCTTAATAATGACCATCAATGGAGGCCGTGTGATCGGCCTGTCGATTGCGTCCGGCGTTTCGGGGCGCCCGCGCCGCCTGACGGCGCCTTTGACCGAACGCGCCACGCCACCGTCGGACGAAAGACGACCTGACGTCTGGGATAGGTAGAAAGGCCAACTATGAAGCAGGCGGTATCTCTCGTATTGTTGGGATCTGTAGTCGCTCTCTGGGCCGGCTGCCAGCCCGCGGCGAAGCCACGCATCGATTACGACCGGCCGCTGCCCCCCGGGCAACTGGCGCTGCGCAAGGTGACCGATCTGAGCCAGATCCCCGACTTCGCCCCCGGTTGGCGGGACCTCGACGGTCTCCGCAAGGCGATTCGCCACAGCCTCAGTTACCTGAACAAGCCCTCCAGTGCCCAGTACTTTCCCTACGGGGATATCAAACGCGCGGACGCCATCAAGGCCCTGGAGGCATTCCTGGCCCTGACCGAGTCGGGGGCCCGCAGTGACGAGATCAACGGGCTCATCCGCGCCGGCTTCGACGTGTACGAGTCGGTCGGCTGTGACGACAAAGGGACGGTCCTGTTCACCGGCTACTACACGCCGATCTTTGACGGCTCCTTGAAACCGACGACCCGGTTCCGGTATCCGCTGTACCGGATGCCCGACAACCTGGTGAAAGGCCCGGACGGCCAGACCCTGGGCCGGCGGGGGGCCGACGGCGGGATCACCCGCTATCCGCCGCGGGGCGTGATCGAGGACTCCGGCATCCTCAAGGGACAGGAGCTGGTGTGGCTGGACGATCCCTTCAAGACCTACATCGCCCACGTGCAGGGGTCGGCCAAGGTCCGGCTCGTCGGCGGCAAGATCCTCACGGTCGGGTACGCCGCCAATAACGGACACGAATACCAGAGCGTCGCCAAGATGCTGATCGACGACGGCCGGATTCCGAGCGACCGCATGAGCCTGGCCGCGATGATCGAGTACTTCGACAAGCGTCCGGATGAGGTGGACAAGTACGTGCGGAAGAATCCGCGTTTCGTCTTCTTCCAGATCGGCGACGGCCCGCCGCACGGCAGCCTGAACGAGCCGGTGACCCCCTGGCGGACGATCGCCACGGACAAGTCCATCTTCCCCCGGGGCTGCCTGACCTTCATCGCCGCGACGCTGCCGCAGATGGGACCGGAAGGCATCGGCAAGCTCCCCTACGGCGGCTTCGCCCTCGACCAGGACACCGGCGGAGCCATCCGGGCACCCGGCCGCTGCGACATCTACATGGGAGAAGGCGACCAGGCCGGCCGACTCGCCGGCCAAACCTACCAGGAAGGCCGGCTCTACTACCTCTTCCTGAGGCCGTGAGAGGGTGTGCGGGAAGTCAGCCTTCTCTGGGTGGCATCGTCAAGCGGAGTCTGGGCTCCCAATCGCGATTCATCGCGATTGGGAACCCTCTTCGGAGCTTGGCGGTGGCGGATTTCCCGTGCGCCGGACCATCGCCAAGGCCTACCGGCCTTGACGATGCCACCCTTTTCACACACCCTCTGAGGGCAACCTCAGAACGTGTATGAAAACTCGATTCAACGTGGCATGGGCTCGGGGTCCCCAACGCATAATTCGGCGTTGGGGTCCCCTTCCAGCCCATGAATCATCGGCAGGATGCCGATGCCACGAAGCCCCACGGGCAGGCCGGGCGTGCCACTTCTTGCACACGTTCTCAGAGGGCGGCACAGCCTGTGGGTTCCAATCTCTCGCATGCCGGTTCGTAGTGTGCTCGTGAGAGCATAAGAGCCTCTGACAGAATGAGCCTGAATATGTCATTGCGAGGAGCGCAGCGACGAAGCAATCTCAATCGTACGTCTGGGAGATTGCTTCGCTCCACTCGCAACGACATGGGGCAGTCTTCATTCTGCTGGCGGCTCTGAGGAGAGAAATGCGGTGC
>VGYL01000602.1 GCA_016872975.1 Planctomycetota bacterium | reverse complement strand
TCTCACTCTTTTACGCGGTGGCTACCGCCGAGGAGGCCAGCTTCGACAGCGACATTCGCCAGGAGGTCGCGTCGAGCCATTCCCAGGGGTTCGAGGCCTTTGAGCAGCGCGGCCACCACTATGAGTCGTACCTGAGCGATCCGCAGGGGAACATCACGGCCGAGTACCTCGAGCAACACGTGGCCGGCGGGGTCCGCAACAAGAACGTCTTTCTCTGCGGGCCGCCCGTCATGATGGATACCCTGACCGACCAGTTGAAGAAGCTGGGCGTGACCGATCGGCAGATCATCCTCGAGGACTTCGACCTGGTGTAGCCGCGCATTCCCTTTCCTGTCTTCGTGGCCTGGTGCAATTCCGCCCCGATCTGGGTAACACCTCGACAAGGTGCAATGGATAGCCTCGTCGAGCGCCGCTGGTGTTGGTAGTGTGCCCGCAAGGGCATGTTTTGAAGAGAACGCCTCGCGGCGTCACTACAAACGGGAAGAAACGCCTTGCGGCGTCACTACGAACGGCTTGGACGCTGCCGCCTACCAGGACTGCTGCCCGGTTCTGAACCAAGCGGTTTTTGTCATTTGCTTTTGCCGGGCGGTTGCGTCACAATAGGGCCGGCCGGGGCAGGTTCGGCGTCGATGACACGAGCAACGCCTTGCGGTGCTTCCTCGTAGCATGGGCGCGAGCGCCCCATTGTCCTACACCTCTCCGGCGTGTCGCAAGGGGTGGCATCGCCAAAGGCTCTGCCTTTGACGATGGTTTGTATCGAGGGCGCTCGCGCCTTCGACACACGCGGGCAAGATGCTCGCGACACGGCCATCGTCAAAGCCGGAGGCCTTGGCGATGCCACCCAGTCGATTCTGCCATGCCGAGAGGTGTAGAACCGTGAGGCGTCCTGTCGTGGCATGGGCATCCTGCCCATGAGTCGCAGGGCCATCCGGGCCCTGCTCCACGGGCGAGACGCCCGTGGTACACATGGGCGGGACGCCCATGCTACGGGGCTTTGTCGCCCCGAAGGTCGATCCGGGCTGGAACGACAGGCAACTCGGGCAGTGAGCCAAAGGAAAGGGGTAATTATGAGCATACCACAGGATACACGGGACCAGTCCGCTTCACGTCGTGAGTTTCTGAAGCAGTCCTCCGGCGTTCTGGCCGGGGCGGCACTGGCGAGCGCCATCAGCGCGCGGGCCTATGCCGGCGAGGACAATACGATCAAGCTCGCCCTGGTCGGCTGCGGCGGGCGCGGGACCGGGGCGGCGGAGAACGCCCTGTCCACCCAGGGGCCGACCCGGCTGGTCGCAATGGCCGACGCCTTCGACGATCGGCTCCAGGCAAGCCTGCGGCACCTGAGCAAGAAGTTCCCCCAGCAGGTGGACGTGCCCAAGGAGCGGCAGTTCCTCGGGATCGAGGGTTTCACGAAGGCGATCGACGCGATCGCGCCGGGCGGGGTCGCCCTGCTGGCCACGCCGCCGGCCTTTCGGCCGCTGCACGTCGAGCATGCGGTGAACAAAGGCTGCCACGTGTTCATGGAGAAGGCGTTCGCCGTGGACGCTCCCGGCGTGCGGCGCATCCTCAAGGCCGGACAGGAGGCCCAGACGAAGAACCTCAAAATCGCCGGCGGCCTGATGAGCCGGCACTCCAAGCCGCTCGAAGGGGCGGTCGAGCAGTTGCATCAGGGTCTGATCGGCAATCTGATCACCTCCTGGGCCTATCGCGTGCACGGCCCGGTCCCCTTCTCCAACAAGCGCCCGGGCGAGAACGAGCTGGCCCACCAGATCCGTAATTTCCACTGCTTCACCTGGCTCAACGGCAGCTTCCTCCTCGACTGGCTGATCCACAATCTCGATGTCTGCTGCTGGTGCAAGGATGCCTGGCCGGTCTCAGCCCAGGGCCAGGGCGGCCGACAGGTCCGCCCGAACCCCGACCAGCTCTTCGACCACTACGCGGTCGAGTACCACTTCCCGGACGGCACGCGCCTTTTCGCCCAGGGCCGCCACATGGACAACTGCTGGGGCTTCTTCGGCGACGTCATCCACGGCGCCAAAGGCTCCGCCGTGCTCGGTGAGGGCGTCAGCAATCCCCGCATCTTCAAAGGCTACGCGCAGCGACCCGGGGACATCATCTGGCAATACAAAGGCCCGCCCTGCAACCAGTACCAGGTCGAGCACGACCGGCTCTTCGAAGCGATCCGCCAAGACAAGCCCTACAACGAGGCCGAGCGTTCCGCCTACGCGACCCTGGTCGGCATCCTGGGCCGCATGGCCGCCGAGTCCGGCCAGTTGATCACCTGGAACGAAGCCCTGACCTCGAACCTCGACCTCGCCCCCGGCCTGGACCACTACACCATGGACTCCAACCCGCCGGTGCTGCCCGACGACAAAGGCAACTATCCCGTCGCCGTGCCAGGCACAACCAAGGTGCTTTAGCGCGAGTGCACCGGAAAGGGTCGGCTCCATGAGGATTTCGGAAAGACGGCTACCGAAGACGGAAGGCTATCCCTGCACGAGGCGCCAGGTGAAATCTACCTTTGACGGCACTGATGTCAAATGGATCAGCCTCGGCTCGATCAGGCATTTCGAGTTCGACAAGCGCTCGACTCATCGCCCAAAGATCCAGGGGATGGTTGTAGCCTCCGTCACCTATAGTCCGCAGCGTGAAGCCTACGTCTGCATCTATGTCGTGCGCAGGGCGGAATACCCTGCCGAAGCTCAGGACGACTTCCGTACGCACGTGCTGCCCAGAATGCGCCAATGGCTCCGAAGGCAAATCGAAAAACCGGACACGGCAATCCTCGGGTACGAAGAGATGATCGTCGAGTGGAATGAGACAACGCACGTGTTTCATAAACTGACGCTCCGCACCGGGCTCTCCGCCAAACCGCAGAAGACAGAGGGTGAATTCAGCAGCGAATGAACTGAGTACTTGATGAGGGCCTGATGAATTTTGACGGACAAAACCGGCAATCGCGCCGCCCCCGTCGTTTCGCCGATGTGCCT
Organism: Planctomycetota bacterium; assembly: GCA_016872975.1. Lineage (GTDB taxonomy): Bacteria > Planctomycetota > Phycisphaerae > Sedimentisphaerales > Anaerobacaceae > PLanc-01. The sequence goes on along the minus strand of VGYL01000602.1, from coordinate 1,751 downwards.
CGCGCCAGGCAACGTGTGGTTGTAGGGTGGGGCTTGCCCCACCAGGAAGCCGGACCCAAGGAAAGCGGTGGGGCAAGCCCCACCCTACACATTACCGAACCTGCTCGTCAAAACTCATTAGGGTGTGCTGTGCACACCGAAACAGAATCCGATGATAGGAGGAACGGTGTGCACAGCACACCCTACACCTTCGTGTTCGCGCCATGACCGGGTGGCATCCTCAAGGCCGGTAGGCTTTGGGGATGGCTGCAACGATCGAGAACAAGACCCATGAGGAAAGGACGAGTATGAAACGAGAGTCTGCGATGGCGTTGCTGTTGGTTGTGATGGGGATGGGGGGACTGGCGCTGGGACAGAAGTTCCCGGCGGTGTCGGAGGGCCGGCGGATCGAGATGCTGCGGCCGCCGACGAAGCGGCCGGTGCGGATGGTCCTGGATACGGACACGTACAACGAGATCGACGACCAGTTCGCGGTGGTCTATGCCCTGATTTCGCCGGAGGTGAATGTGCAGGCCATCTACGCGGCGCCGTTCCACAACAACCGTTCGAAGGGGCCCGCCGACGGGATGGAGAAGAGCTACGAGGAGATTCTCCGGATCTTGGGCAAGTTGGGCAAGTCGCCCGAGGGATTCGCCTTCCGGGGCAGCACGAACTGGCTCCAGGATCTGGAGAAGCCCGAGCGCAGCCCGGCGGTCGTGGACCTGATCGAGCGGGCCAGGAAGAGCAGCCCGCAGGACCCGCTGTACGTCGCGGCGGTCGGGGCCATCACCAATGTCGCCAACGCGATCCTGATCGAGCCGGCCATCATTCAGAACATCGTCGTCTTCTGGGTAGGCGGCAATGGGCATACCTGGCCCCACCAGCGGGAGTTCAACTTCCGCCAGGACCTCAAGGCCTCCCGCATCATCTTCGACAGCGGCGTGCCGTTCGTGCAACTGCCCTGCACGCCGGTGGTGACCCATTTCACGACCACCGTGCCGGAGATGGAGCGCTACGTCGGCGGCCGCGGACCCATCGGTGATTACCTGCTGGAAATCTTCAAGGACTACCGTAAGGACCACTTTGCCTGGTCCAAGGTCCTGTGGGACATGACCGCGGTCGCCTGGCTCGTCAACGACGCGTGGCTGCCCTCCAACCTCGTGCACAGCCCCATCGTGACGGACAACTACACGTTCAGCTTCGACCAGTCCCGGCATCTGATCCGCTACGTCTACCACGTCAACCGGGACCCGATCTTCCGGGACTTTTTCACCAAGCTGGACAAACAATCGAAAAAGTAGAGCCAGGACTATGCGAATCGGCTGTTACATTTGCGTCGCATTCCTCACGCTGGCCGGGCCGGATCGGACACCGGCCCGCGCCGCCGGGACGAGGACGCTCCGCGTCGCGGGCCTGATGGTCAAGCCCGTGAAGTGGGACAAAGAGGCCAACAAACGCCTGCTGGAGAAGGCCATCCGCGAGGCGAAGGACAAGGGGGCCGAGTTGATTGTCACGCCGGAGGGGGCGCTGGAAGGCTACGTTGTCAACGAGGTGATCCGCGCCACCGGCCCCGAGCGGCAAACATTGACCGAGCGGTTCAACGCCCTGGCCGAGCCGTGCGACGGCCCCTACATCCAGTACTTCCAGGAGTTGGCCAAGGAGCTGAAGGTCCATCTCGTTCTGGGATTTCTCGAAGCGGATGGCGCCAGGACCCACAACACGGCGGTCCTCATCCGCCCCGACGGGACGATTGCCGGCAAGTATCGCAAGAC
>VGYL01000601.1 GCA_016872975.1 Planctomycetota bacterium | reverse complement strand
CGCCCGCTTCGGCCGCGGACAAGGCCCGGATCGCTTGCAGGGCCTGGGGGGCCCGGTCGCCCAGATCCGCCAGCAGGACCAGCCGCACCTGGACGCCGGGGGCTTTGCTCCTGCCCGGCGCCGGCGCATCGGTCCGCCCATCAGAAGCCGCCAGGGAGAGGCCCAGAACCAGCCTGCCCTCGGGGTACGGGATCTGCTCGGGGGGATTCTCGATCTTCGACTTCTGCCAGAAGTCCTTGATCGCTTCGTCGAGCTGCGCACGAATCTTCTCCACGGCCGGGCGGACGACCTGCTGAATAGCCGGGTCTTGGTACAGCTCGTAAAACGAGGTCTTCTCCAGGGCGGCGCGCAGATCGCTCACGGACTCGACGCTGATCATCATCGCCATGTCGCCCGGCAGCATCCGGGCCGACTCCAGGACATCGGCCCGGGCGGTCGGCAGGAGCCCGGAGCAGATCACGAGACTGAGCCAGATGGTGACGAACGGCAGACTTCTTGTTTTCATAATACTCCCCTCGGGTTACGAATGGATGGGCCGGCCCGTCTCAATGGACCTCCGGCACCTTGGCGGCCGGGGCCTTCCCGCGTTTGGCCCGGCCGGCGGGCTGCAGGTAGCGAAAGCCGGCATTGGGATTGTCCTCGCTGTACGCGAACGCGTCACAGTTCTCCAGGAAACGCTTGACTGTGTCGACCGGGATGGCGAAGTTGAGGCCGCCGTAGAAGAGATAGCCCATGGATGTCACCCCGATGACCTCCCCCGCCAGATTGAACAAGGGTCCCCCGGAATTACCGGGATTGATGTCGGTGGTCGTCTGGATATAGAGCTGGCCCTCGAAGTCGCGGTTCGTGGTCGACACGATGCCCTGGCTGACGGTGCGGGTCAGGCCCAGCGGGCTGCCGATGGCAAACACCGTCTCGCCCACGGTGACCCGGCGCATGTCGCCCAGGTAGACGTGCGGGAATTCGCGCTGGGCCTCTTCGATCTTCAGCAGCGCCAGATCGACAAAGGGATTGAGCGCGACGATCCGGACCTTGTCGTATCTCTTGGGCTCGAAGCCGTTCTCGCCCCGATGGAACACCGTCACCTTGATGAGGGTCTCGCGGGCGATGACGTGATAGTTCGTGATCAGATGTCCCTCCGGGTTGATCAGGAAGCCCGAGCCTGTGCCCGCGGGGGAGGTGACCATCACGACCGCCTCGCCGAAGCGGGACACGTTCTGCTCGGTCGTCGTCTTGCCCAGGCTGGCGACCCGGTACAGGCCCACGGAAGCCGGCAGGATCACGTCCCGGGGCTCCGGCGCCGGTGCGGCGGCTTTGCTTTCCGCGGGCGTGTCGTCCTCGATCGTCTCGACCTGAGACCGCGGCAGGCGCAGCAGATCGAAACCGAGATCGAGAATGACGACCTGGTCGTCCTGCCTCATGACCGTGGCGCGGATCTGCTGGCCGCCGCGCAGCGTGATGACCTTGGTGTCCGCGGCACAAACGCCGAAGCAGCCGACCAGGAAGGTCGCGACGGTAAGGTGCAGCAATGTCTGTCTCGCCATAACGGTCCTCACAAACTCACAAGTCGCATGCCAAGTCGTTCAACCGGCCTCCTCTATGTCATTGCGAGGAGCGCAGCGACGAAGCAATCTCCATTCGTGGGCCGGGAGATTGCTTCGCTTCGCTCGCAATGACATGCAGGGGGATTGCCCTGATGACTTTGCGTTCGCCCTGCGAAAACTCACGGCTCGCCTTGCAGGCTCAGGCACTCCAGGATATACTCGGGCCACACGAAACAGCGTTATTATATGGATAGGGCCGACAATAGGGAAGCGCCGATTGCGAGAGGTGTCGTCACATGCTTCGATTCTTTCCGGATCATCCTGCCGCGCGAGTCGGGTTGTTACTGAGTGTTCTGGCGGCGGCCTGTGCGGTCGCCGCGAGCGACCTGGGGGATTCCTACGGCTTTGGGCCCCTGGAAGTCCTCAAGCTTGACTGGGAGCTGGGACTGCCTCTGGCGGGCGACCTCAACGGCGACGGGCTCTACGACCTGGTCGTCTGCAACAATCGCAAGTCCTGGATCGAGCTGCTGTTACAGAAGCCGGGCTTCGATCCGCTCAAAGTGGAAGCGACCGTAGCCGCCAATCCGGACAATATCAACGATGTTTTCGGACGTGAGACCGCCTGGCGTTTCCAGCGGTTCCGCTATCCCCTGCACGTGAGAGCGACCAGTCTGGTGCTGGGCGATTTCAACCACGATGGCCGGTCGGACCTGGCATATTATGCCCCCGATGGCCTGCACGTGGTGTTGCAGGACCGTCCGCCGGCACGTTCCGCCGATTCGGGGCTGGTGGAGCCCTCCTGGCAGGCCGAAACGCGGTTCGACCTGCGTGACGGCCTCAAGACGCCGGAGGCATTGACCGCGGGTGACCTGAACCATGACGGCCGGACTGATCTGATCCTGCTGTTGCAGGATGGATATTACATCCTGCTCCAGACGCCGGACGGCCGCCTGGCGCCGCCGGTCCGTCACTACAGCTCGTCGGAGCGCCTCCGGCAGGCCGAGATCGGCGACGTGGATGGCGATGGACGCGACGACCTGGTTCTGCTGACGGCCGAGCAGGAGGAGTATCCGCTGCGGATTCGGCTGCAGACCCCGGACGGCGGGTTGGGGCCGGAAGGGCGGTACGCGCTGCCGTTTCCGTCGGCCCTGCGCTTATGCAGACTGAGCGGCTCGTCCCGGCGGGTCATCGGCTCCGTGTCCCAGCCCAGCGGGCGCTTCGCGCTTCATGCGCTGGTTGGGCAAGAGCGGCAGAACGAGACGATCTCCATCCATCCGCTTCCGGCGGATGATGCGGCGGCCCACCGCGACATGATCGGTGCGGATGTGGATGGCGACGGCCTGGCGGATATGGTCGTCACCGATCCCGGCAGGGGCCAATTCCTCGTCCTGCGGGGCCGGCCCGGCAGCGGCCTGGGACCGGTGACCGTCTATCCCGGGCTCAAGGATATGCGCAAGGTCCGTGCGGCCAGGCTGGATGAGGGGCCGGGCGAGACGCTGGCGGTCCTGAGTCTCGACGAGAAACTGATCGCGCTGAGCCGTTTCGAAGGCGGCCGGCTGTGCTTTCCGCAGACCGTCGCGGTCGTGGGGGAGCCGCAGGCGATGGAGCTGGCGGACCTTGATGGCGACGGCGAGATCGACCTGGCCTACATCGCCCGAGGGCCCGCGGCCGCGGGAGCCAAGTCAACCGGTGCCGGCCCGTTCTTTCTGCGCAGCATCCTGAGCGTGGGCCGCGCAACCGCACGACCCGGCCCCGCGCTGGAATTGCAGGGGCTCAGCGACAAGCCGCAGGATCTGCTGGCCTGTGACATCGACCATGACGGTGCTGTGGACCTGATCGTGGTGCGCAGCTACGACCCCTTGCTCCTCGTGCGCCGCACGGCCGACGGCGCCTTCCAACAACAGGCCGAGGAGCAGGCGCAGATCGGGCTGGTCAGCAATCTCAGCTCGCGCTCCCTCAGCGTGGCGCCGCTGGGGCCCCAGGGCCGCCCGGCGCTGCTGGCGGCGCGCGGCGATTTTGCCCGGTCTCTGTACTTCGATGCGGAAACCGGCTGGCAGGTCATCGACCAGTACCAGGCCAGCAGCCGGCGACACCAGCTTCGGGTGGCGGCCGCCGTGCCGGACCCGGCGGGCCAAACGCTGCGCATCGCGGCCTACGACGACACCTCCGGCCTCCTGTCCTTCATGGACCGCCAGGCCGACGGCACCTACCGCATGGCCGGCGAGCTCGACGTCGGAACCGCCCCGGTCCGCAAGATCCTGACCGGCCACTTCCGCTCCCCCGCGAGCCAGGACTTGGTCCTCTGCGCCGACCGCCGGCTGATCTGCGTGCGGACGGGCGGCAAGCTGGCCCTGCGGCAGATCGCCGGGTTCGAGCCGACCATCGAGAAAGGGCGCTTCGGCCCGTTCACCATGGGTGACCTCAACGGCGACGGCGTCCCCGACGTGGTTCTGTGCGAGCAGAGCCGCAACCACGTGCAGATCCTGTCGTTCGACGAGAACGCCCGGCTGACCGACGCGTACCGCTTCAAGGTCTTCGAGACCCATCCCCACAGCCGCGAGCGTCAGCCGGGCGGCCGGATCGAGAGCGGCGAGCCCCGCCACGTGCTCGTCCAGGACGTGACCGGCGACGGTCGGAACGACCTCGTGGTCCTGGTGCACGATCGGATCATCGTGTACCCACAGAATTGAGAGACCCAAACTTCAGTCGCCGGCCCAAGGCGGCAAGCACCAAATCCCAAATTCCAAATCTCAAACAAATCCAAAATCCAAAAACCCAATGACCGAAACGCCCATGCCGGGCTCGGGCCGTTTTGAATTTTGGATTTCTTCTTTTTGAATTTGTTTGAGATTTGGAATTTGGGATTTGGAATTTCCCATTTACGGGGCTTCGACGCCGCACCAGTACCGGGACGTATTGTCCTTGGCGGCCAGCCAGTCGGAATGGCCGTCGAAGAATAGATTGTTGCAGCCGTTGTTGCGGTGGCGGTTGGGCGCGATCCGCCGGGTGAGATTGCTGCCGGCCGTGGTCTGGTCGGAGGCGGGCAGGTGCGTCCGGGACCAGACGTCGAGCAGGTTCAGGTTGGACACGATGTTCAGGTCGTACCGGTTGCGGACGACGGGACGCCAGTTGCCCGCCTCGTTGTCGGCCAGATAGATCCGCTCGGCGGGCTGCTTGACGGAGTGGAGCCGGGTCGGGGTAT
>VGYL01000600.1 GCA_016872975.1 Planctomycetota bacterium | reverse complement strand
GACCTGGGACGCCGGGGCGGTCGAAGTCAGCTACTGGACGACGTTCATCGCCTCTTCGGAGGGCGAGCTGGAGTTTCGCGACGGGCGGCGGTTCGCGCGGGAGGACCTGTGGGCGCATTCTCTGGAGCTGGAATACGGCCTCTCGCACAAGCTCACCATCGGCTACTATGCCGACTTTCTGCATCCGGAGCAAGGGAGTTTCCAGTACATCCAGTCCAAGCTCCTGGCGCGGTACCGGCTGTTCGAGAAGCACGAGCTGCCCGTGGATCTGGCCCTGTACGGCGAGTACATCCTTCCGAACCGGGACTACAGCAACGCCGAGAAGATCGAACTGCGTCTGATCATTGAGCGGGACATCGGGCCGTGGCGGCTCGCCCTCAATCCGATGTTCGAGAAGGTGGTTAGCGGCACGCGCGTCGACCGGGGCCTGGAATTCGCCTATGCGGCGGGAATCTATTACGAGAACATGGGGGACGGCCTCTGGCAGACGCGGAATCTGCACGTGGTCCCGGGCCTCGAGTTCTACGGCTCGATCGGCAAGTTGGCCGCGGCGGACGGTTGGAACCAGCGCCGGCACTACGTGTTCCCGGTAATCGATCTGTTTCTGCCCTTTTATGGGGACTGGAAGCTGCATTGGAACTTCGGACCGGGATTCGGGATCAGCGCCGCGGCCGCCGGCGCGGGTGCGGGACAACTTCTGGGACCGCGACTGGCCGTGGCTGGACTCGTATGTCTCGCTGGGACAGATGCAACAGGGTCTGCGCAGCGAGGCGGTGAACCCGCCGTACGAGCAGCGCTGGCGCAATAGTCTGCCCGCGCCCAAACACGGGGCCGACCGGGGTGTATTCTGTGACTTCTGTCATTCGATCCGGAGCATCGCGAACCGCCAGCCGTTCAACCACAACTACATGCCGGACGCCGGCCCCGGCCGCAACAAGAAGCGGGCCGATCTGGAATTCCCCTGGTCGCCGTACCATGGGACACAGGTATCCGAGTTGCACGAAGGGGCCGATCTGTGCGGAATCTGCCACAACGAGAAGAACCCGTTCGGCGTCTGGGTGAAAGCCACGCAGATCGAGTGGAGCGACACCGTCTACGCCAGGCGGGACATTTCCTGCCAGTGGTGCCACATGCCGCCGCGCGCGGGCAAGCCGGCGAAGATGGGCCGCGAGCGGCCGTGGAACCATGCCCACTGGTTCGGCGGCGGGTTCACCGGCTTTGTCGAAGGGGCCGCCGCGGTGACCATCCACTTCCATGAGGACACCGTGCCGCCGGGCAGCATCGTGCCGCTGGAGATCACCGTGGGCGACATCGCGACGGGGCACCTGTTCCCGACCGGGGCCACCGAGGAGCGGGATGTCTGGCTGCGGGTGGCGGTCTACGATGCTCAGGGCAACGAGCTGCAGCATCTTCCGGTCCCGCCGAATCCGCAGGACCCGAACGACCGGTACTTCATCACGTCGAACGTCCGGGAGGCGTATCCGAGCCACAGCGACTACGGCCCGGCCCTCGCCCGCGATGCCCTCCCGGAGGGCGACCGGATCTACCAGGATGTGTTCCTGGATTCGAAGGGCAAGGTCACGTTCGGGCAATGGTACGCCGTGCGGATCGTCGGCAACCGTCTCAAGCCCGGCGAGACCCGCCGCGAGCGGTATACGTGGAACGTGCCCGCGCGCCAGGCCGGCACGGAGGTCTGCCTGCGAGCCACGCTCTGGTACCGCCGCATGGCGGATTCCCACGCCGAGCACCTCGGGATCGACAAACGCCCGCATCTGCTCGTCTCCCCGGACGAGAAGAGAATCCAAATCGTCGGCAATCCGTAGGGGACGGGTGATACCGATGCGGATCGAGTTTTCCGCACCCACAACTCATGTTTGGGTGGCGGCGTCAAGGCCGGAAGGCCTTGGTTTGTAGTGTGCTCGTAAGAACATAGAAGGCAAGGCCAGAAATCGAGCCGCAGGACTCGTGAAATATCCCTTCTCATATGCTGCGGTCAGGCGGATTCCGGCATCGGCCGCGCACGCAGCCGGAGCAAAGCCGCGGAAGCCGCCAGCAGGACGCCCAGGCACAGCGCGATGGTCGGGCCGACCGAGAAATCGAGATAGTAGGAGAATAACAGGCCGCCGGCAGAGCCGAGAAGGACGGTGAGCCAGGCGAGCAGCATCCGCGGGAGCCACGCGGTGGCGAAAAGGGCCGAGGTAGTGGCCGGGATGATCAGCAGAGCGAAGACCGTGACCACTCCCGAGATCCGCACCGCGACGGTAATTACGGTGCCCAGCAGGGCGTAGAAGAAGAAATCCCACCAGACCACCTTCATTCCGCGTGCCGCGGCCCGGGCGTAGTCCTCGGACACGGCGGCCAAGGGCCGGCGGAACAGCCACAGGACGACCCCGACGGCGGTGCAGACGAGCAGGGAGGTCAGCATCTGCGGCCACATGATCCACAGCAGGGCGCCGGCCAGCATCTCATGGGCGTGGTTGTGTCCCGGCACGACCCCCATCAAGAACATCGCCCCGGCGGCCGTGATGGCGTACGAGATACCGATCACCGCCTCCACGGAGATCTCCAAGACCCGGTGCCGGACCAGCGCGTAGAAACCGGCCATCGCCAGTACGCAGACGAGTGAGCCGAGATAGGAGATCAGCGAGTCCTCTTCGACGTGGAACAGCAGGTGGGCGACCAGGGCGCCGATCGCGGCCACCTGGGCCACCGCGATATCGATGAAGATGACCTCCCGCTTGAGGACGTGGATGCCGAGGTAACTCAGGATGCCGCCCAGGAGCAGGCAGGCGAGGAAAGGCAGGGCGAGCATTTCTACGAGGTCGGACATAGTGCCTCCGTCAATAATCGTCGAGCGTCGATCGGTTGCGCGGCTCGTTTGGTGGGGCGTCTGACGTCCGACATAACGCCCGACGTAACCGCAACCATTGGACGAGCAGTTTCCTTGGGTCCTTTCTCAGCTTGCCACCAGCGCGGTGTTCTCCCGGGCGGCCCGTGGGCACGGCTTGGCACGCAAGACCGCTTTCAGGACGATGCCGCCGAGGAAGAACAGACCCAGGGACAGGACCAGGGTCGGGCCGTACGGCAGGTTCCAGGCGTAGGACGAGCCGAGGCCCAGCAGGCAGGCGACGAAGCCGACCGTCCAACCGAGTAGCGTGGCCAGGCCCCAGCGCTTCGTGAACAGTGTCGCGGTCGCCGCGGGGATCATCAGGAAGCTGTACGCCAGCAGTACCCCGGCGATCGGGACGATCAGCACGGTGATGATGCCCTGCGTGGTGAAGAAGAGGAAGTCCCAAAGCCGCGGGTGCTTCAACTGGCCGGGCCGCTCGGCCAGGGCGATGAACTGGTGCCGCAGCACGTAGTGAACGACGGTCAGGACCAGGTAGACCAGCACGGTGACGCGGATCAACGGCCAGCTCACCCACAGGAGGTACCCCGACATTGTCGTCTCGACGTAGGCCTCACCGCCGGGGAGCTTGTCGGTCCATAACAGCGACAAGACCAGGGCCATGGCAAAGAGGATGCCGATGACCGCCTCGCGCGGAATGGCGGGGCCCCTGGGAGTCACCACCGCCAGCAGGAAGGCGCCGAACAACACGGCCGCCGAGGCCAGCACGTACGAGCCGGGCGAGGCGTAGGCGATCCCCAGGCCCACGCCGACCAGGGCCCCGAAGGCCGCCAACTGGTCCAGCACGAGGTCGGAGAAGATCAGCGTCCGCCGGATGATATGCAGGCCCAGATAGGTGTGCTGAATGAGCACGACCGCGATCAGGACGATCTGCAGGGTGAACAATCGCATGGCTTCTGTCATAGGGTTCTCCTCACCGGCGTTGGCTCACGGGCGCACGATGCCTTTGCGGGCGCCGGCGGCAAGCAACTGGTCCACCCAGTGGTCCACAAGTTTGAAATAGTCCTCCGTGCCCGGGGCGCCGCCGACGAACAGCGGCAGCACGACGGCCTCGGCCCCGGTGCGGGTCGCCACCGTGCGGACCGCCTGCTGGTCGAAGTAGTTGGCGGCCAGGATCAGGCCAACCTTGCGGTCCTGCATCATCGTCACCAGCTCGGTCACGTGCTTGGGCGACGGGGGGATGCCGGGCTTGGGTTCGACGTCGCCCACTTCCTCCAGGCCGAACAGCTTGAGGAAGTAGCTCCAGTCCTTGTGGTAGACCACCACCGGGGTCCCGCGCAAGGGGAGCATCGCCTTCATCCAGCCGCCCAGCTTCTCGGTCAGCGGCCGGCCCCGGAGCTTGTTCTCTTCGAGGAACTTCATGACCTGGCCTTTCGCGGCCAGCGTGCAGAGCGTGTCGCCGTTGAGCAGTTTGACGAGCTCTTCCCCGAACAGGCGGTTCTGGATCTGGGCCTTCAGAAGCTCGAGATTCTTCTCGTAGTACTCCCGGTTGTCCGGATCGTTCTTGGACAATCCGATGCAGATATTCCGGGCCACGTGGATGGCATTGATCGGGCTGGTGGTGAAGTGGGGATTCCCGAAGACGTGCACGTCGCCTTCGGATTGCGAAATGACCGTGGGTTTCTCGATGAGCTCGACGCCCTCGGTCACCGCGACGTAGCCGATCGCGCCGCTGCGGACGCGGCGGTTGCCCGATTTGTCGACCACGGTGGGCAGCCACATCTCCAGGTCGAGCCCCGTGGACACCAGCATGTCGGCCTGCTTGACCATCGTGATGAAGGAGGGCTTCGGCCGGATGCGGTGGGGGTCCTGGATGCCCTGGACGATGTGCTCGACCGTCACCTTGTCG
>VGYL01000599.1 GCA_016872975.1 Planctomycetota bacterium | reverse complement strand
CGCGAACGGGTATTCCTCTCTCTTGCTCTCGACCAGATGAAAGAAGACCCGGCCGACGAGGTGGACCTTCGGGCTCAGCGTCCGCACGAAGTCCGCGACCGATCCTTTGTACGCCTTGACCTGCCGCTGATAGGTGGCGTTCAGCAGCGACCACAGATCGCCCAGCACGTCCCGGTTCAGGTACTCCAGGCCCGGCATGAAGGGGGCCACGTCGAGCATCTCGGCGGCCTGAGCCTCGGTCAGGGGAACCGCCGCCTTGTGCCGCAGGACCTCCAGATCGGGCGTGCGGACCAGCTCCTCCGCAAACCGCCCCGCCACCTGCCGCCAGTAGTCCAGCGAGACCGACAGGGGCACCGACCGGTCGGAGAACCCCAGGAACAGCAGAAATGACGCATAGTCCTCGCCCATCCGCTTCCACAGCTCCTCCTGGAGCAGTCTCTGATCCCGCCCCGGCGGCTCTTCGACCGGGCTCCATTCGAGCGCGATCCGCCCCTGGGGCAATACTACCGCCTCCAACTCCTTGAACGAGGCTCCCGATGTCTTATCGAACACAGAACGTTCCCTGCCCGGCCGTCAAAATCATGGAGCAGCGGCTTACGGCGTTGCCCCACTTCAACCACCATTGCAATCAGAAACGTCCGCCTTGTCAAGCCACCTCCCTGCCGCCCCGGAGGCGACGGCGTCAATAGCACAATCGGCGACTCCCCCGGTTTCCCCTCCACCCAAAGATGCTCACACCCCACCAAAGATGCGCACCGTTTCCCAAAGTGGCGAGATATAAAGGCGTTAAAGAAGCCGCAGATTGCGCAGATTAGCGCAGATTCAAGCAGGCCGAAGGGAGGAGCAGATAGGGCTGTGGTGCTCCATGACCTGGAACCACCGATCTTTGTCCGTCTCCTCAGATCTGCGTTGCTAACTGGCAACAACTGAAAAAGATTTCCAGATCATTGTGGTGGCTTGATGCAAGTCCCGACCAAATAAGAAGATAGGAACCATGAATGGCACGAATCACACGAATAGAAGAGGAAAGGCAAGGGGTCAAATTCGTGTGATTGGTGTGATTCGTGGTTCAGAAGCACTTCGGTTCCGGCCGCAGGCCGGGCTGCGTTCATCCGCGTTCATCTGCGGTTGAAAGGCAGTTTACAGTTGGCAGTTCTCAGTTCTCAGTTGCGGCCTGCGGCTTGGCATCCTCCGCCGGGGGCGGCTGAGCTACATCTTGCCAGTTGGCAGTGGCCGGTTCCCGGTTCTCAGGCCCGGCGGCGGGAAGGCGGTCTTGCACGAGCGGCCGGATTATCGTATGATGGAGGCAGATGGGCGACCTCCGGTCCTGGGGCACCGGCCGGACGGGTCGCTGCGGCACCGCAAACAGGATCGTGCAACGGTTGCGGTTGCGTCGGGCGTGGGGAGATTGGAGTACCGGAACATGGGAGTGCGGGAATAGTGGGGACCGGGGCGCCTTTGCCGGCCCATCATTCCATCGTTCCGTCATTCCATGATTCCAGTCCCATCCGCCGCACAACCGATCGACGCTCCACGATCGTCAGGAGGCAGGTTATGCACGTCACGGCGTGGGATCAGCGCACGAGCCGGCAACGCTGGTCGTTGCCCAACACCCCAGAAGGAGGACACCTCATGTACGCAAAGCACAGAGTAGCAGCAGTGGCGGTATTGGTCCTGACTCTCTTCGGTCCCGCGTGGGCCGATCCGCGCGATCCGGACCTGGCCGGCTGGTGGCGGTTCGACGACGGCGCCGGCACCAAGGCGATCGATTCCTCGGGCAACGAGCGTCACGGCGTCCTGATCGGCAATCTCCAGTGGGTCCCCGGCGTGCACAAGGGCGCCCTGGCGTTCGACGGCGGACCCAACCGCGTGGCGGTGCCGGGCTATGAGGGCATTCTGGGCGGGCGGTCCCGCACCTGCGCCGCCTGGATCAAGGTCGCCAAGACCGCGGCGAGCATCGTCACCTGGGGCCCCTCCGGCACCGGCACCAAGTGGGCGATCCGCACGGGTGGCGGGCTGGCGCCCTTGCGGGTCGAATGCGGACAGGGCAACATCACCGGCACCATCGGCCTGACGGACGGCGAGTGGCACCACGTCGCGGTGGTGCTGCGGGACGACGGCTCGCCCAACGCCGACGAGATCCAGCTCTACGTGGACGCGGCGCTCGACCGGATCTCCGGCGTCACCCCCCGGCTGATCAATACCTCCACCGGCGGGGACGTTCAGATCGGCTACGACCTGAACAACACCGACCGGACCTTCCAGGGCTCGATGGACGACGTGCGGATCTACACCCGCGCGTTGAGCGGCGCGGAGATCGCGGACCTGATGAAGGGTCCCGCGGCCGTACCCACGCCGGCCCTGTCGCCCGAGCCATCCGACGGCGCGCTGCTGGGCGAGAGCTGGACCAGCCTGGCCTGGACGCCGGGCGATCTGGCCGTCTCGCATGATGTCTATCTCGGCACCAGCTTCACCGATGTCAACGACGCCACCCGGCAAAGCGCGGACCTCTATGTCGGCAACCAGACGAGCACCGCGCTGCTGATCGGTGTCGCGGGCCGGCCCTATCCGCAGGGCCTGGTGGCGACGACGACCTATTACTGGCGGGTGGACGAGGTGAGCCCGCAGGCGGTGGTCAAGGGCAAGGTCTGGAGCTTCACGGTCCCGCCGACGGGCGCCTGGAAGCCCCGGCCGGCCGACGGGGCCCGGCTGGTCGATCCCAGCAGCGACCTGACCTGGACGCCGGGCCTCAAGGCGGTGATGTTCTCGGTCTACTTCGGGGACGACCCCGACCAGGTCGCGACAGCCACGGCGTCCCAGGGGATGATGGTCCAGCCCACCTTCAAGCCCGGGGCCCTGGAGCGGGGCAAGACCTACTACTGGCGGGTGGACGAATTCAACGGGACGGTCTGGAACCCCGGCGCCGTCTGGCGCTTCACCGTGGCCCCCGTGGGCGGCGGCCTCAAGGGCGAGTACTTCAACAACATGGAGTGCGCCGGCGCGCCCGTGTTGACCCGGATCGATCCGGGCATCCGTCTGAGCCTGGGCACCGCCGCGCCCGTTCCGGACGTGGTCAATGCCGATGGGTTCTCCGTCCGCTGGCGCGGCGAGATCGAGGCCGTCTTTTCGGAGGTCTACACCTTCTACACGCGGACCGACGACGGCGCGCGGCTGTGGATCGACGAGCAGTTGGTCGTCGACAAGTGGGCGTGGGTCAACCGGGTCGTCGACACCCGCGGCGTGCCGATCGCCCTGGTCGCCGGCGAGCGGTACAGTATCCGGATGGAGTGGTTCAACCAGGACGGCAACGCCGAGGCGCACCTGTTCTGGGAGAGCGCCAGTCAGCCCAAGGGCCTCGTGCCCGCGGCGGCGTTGACGCCCCCCTTGCGCGCGGGCGTGCCCACGCCGGGACGGGGCGCGACGGATGTCACACACGCGCCGACGCTGCTGTGGGTCGCCGGGGACCAGGCGGCCCGGCATGACGTCTACTTCGGCGAGCAGGCGGAAGCGGTCGCCAACGCCACGTCCGCCACCGCGGGGATCTATCAGGGCCGCCAAAGGCTGGATCTCACCACGTTCCCGCCGGGGACGCTGGCATGGAACAAGACCTACTACTGGCGGATCGACGAGGTCAACGACGCCCACCCGGACAGCCCGTGGAAGGGCTCTCTCTGGAGCTTCACCACGGCCAATTTCATCGTGGTCGATGATTTCGAGGGCTACACCGACGACGAGGGCAGCCGCATCTACGAGACCTGGATCGACGGCTGGACGAACAACACCGGCTCGGTGGTGGGCCATCTCCAGGCCCCGTTCGCCGAGCGGACGATCATCCACACCGGCCGCCAGGCGATGCCCCTGAGCTACGACAACGCGTCGCCCCCCTACTACGCGCAGGCCGAGCTGACCTGGGCTACGCCGCAGGACTGGACGGTCGAAGGGGTCAACACCCTGACCCTGTCCTTCCGAGGCGACCCGGCCAACAGCGAGGCCACGCTGTACGTCGTACTGGAGGACGGCGCGGGCCGCACCGGCCTGAGCCTCCATCCGGACGCCAAGGCGCTGCTGACCGCCATCTGGCAGCCTTGGGAGATTCCGTTGAGCACGTTCAGCGCCGCCGGCGTGAACCTGCGCACCATCAAGGGCCTGTATCTCGGCGTGGGCCACCCCAGGACTCCGATTCCCGGCGGAAACGGTCGCGTTTACATCGATGACATCCGCGTCGTCAAACGGTGATTCCAGTGAAGTGGTGCGTGCCACGCGCCCTGCATCTTGGAGGATTGTTGCCGTGACGAGGAGGCAAGGGTGTGTGATGCGCGTTGTGGGAGTGGGGGTGCTGGCCAGCGGCACCGGTGCGGCGCCGCTGGCGCCGGACGATGCGGCGATCCAGGAAAATCTGTGCCTGTGGCTGCGGAGTCCGGATGTCCATTTCGATCCGGTCGCCGGGGTCTGGGCGGACGGGAGCGGCCAAGGCCATGACGCCGAGACCGTCGGCGAGATGGCGGTCTGGGGGGTCACCTACGCTGCACCGACCCTCTCGTTCGGCGGCAACCCGAAGGTGTTCCGCCACTCGTTCGGCGCCCTCAAGGTCGCCGGCAAGGTGGACGATCTGATGCGGGCCGGGGTGTATGGTATCGGGGGACAGTCACCTATTATTCTGTGGGGATGAAGGGGTCAGGCTTTGGGGGATACCGGGGAGACAGTTCCCTATGTTTCTGTTGACGCGGGCCGGCGCGGAGCGGTAGACTCCTGGGATGCCCAGGT
>VGYL01000598.1 GCA_016872975.1 Planctomycetota bacterium | reverse complement strand
TCCCGGCGGCGATATGATGATGCCGGGCGGTCGCCGTCCCAGCACGCGACGGGGCGGACCGGGCGACCCGCTCTACGGGGGCGATATGTACGGCATGCCGGGCGACCCGACGATGCGGAGACGCGCGTCGACCAACGAGGTCTATTGGGAGTTCGCCGCCGATATGATCGTTCCGCGGGAAGACCTGTCCCAGCGGGACAAGCCGCTGCTGTTCTGGGTATTCGATGACACCTCCGAGCCGGGAAAGACGTATCAGTATCGCCTTCGCCTCGGCGTCTTCAATCCGGTGGCGGGGACCGGCCAGGTCGCCGAGCGGGATCTCGACAAGAAGGACCAGGTCATCCTGTGGAGCCCGTACTCCGACGTGACCAAGCCGGTGGAGATCCCCCAGAGAATCTATTTGTTCGCCAAGGAGGTCCAGGAAAAGACCAAGACCGCCACCGTGGAGGTCGCCCGCTATGCCCTCGGCTACTGGCGGTCCGAGAATTTCCTGGTCCGACTGGGAGAGGCGATCGGCAAGGAGGTGGAGCCCAAGAGAGAAGATGACAAGACCAAGAGCAAGGCGCGCATGGCGGCCGGATATCCCGACCTGGGCCTGCCGGACCGGATTACCGATGTCCGCAGCCTCATGGGACAGGGCGGCATGCCGGGCGCCCTGGGACCGATGGGCCCCGACCAGCAGAACCTGCCGAAGAAAGTGGACTACCGCACGGGCAAGGTGCTGGTCGACCTGGTCCAGGTCAATGACTGGGGCAATGCCCCGAACCTGCGCCCGCGCCTGTACTACAACATGCTCTATACCGAGGACGGGATGCGGATCGAGCATATGCCCGTCAACGCCGCCAACTGGCCCAAGGACCTCACGGCCGCCTACCAGTACGTGCAGGCGGAGAAGCGCCGGGAGCCGCAAACGTTCCGGGCCTTCAGCAAGAGCGGCCTGCGCGGCCGCGGCATGGGCGGCCCGGACGGAATGGACGGTTACGACGATTACGGCCTGTATGACGACATGGGCGCCTATGACGGCGGCGGAATGTATCCGTATTGAGGAAAGTTTGATGGTTGAAGTTTGAGGTAAGAACGCTGTCCGTGCTTCTCAAATCAACAATCCCACATCAACCCTCCAACTTCACTCGGGTCGGGGCAGGTCGTCCAGGTTCTTCTTGACCTGGGGCGAGTAGAAGCTGTCGGGGTACAGGTCCAGGAAATTGGTCAGCATGTCGCGGGCCAGCACCAGGTTGGCCCGCTTGGGCTCCCGCTGGTACAGGCGGATGTTCAGACGCGTCAGCTCATACAGGGCCTGCTTGCCGCCGTCGGTATTCTGGTACCGGCGGCTCAACTGGCCCAGACGCTCGGCCCGGTGTTGATCGTCGGCGATCAGCTTGGCCTGCGCCAGCAGGATATTGTCGCGCAAGCCGTCATTCTCTTCGGTGCGTGCCAGCAGCCCCTCGAGCTGCTGCTCGTACTCCAGGCGGTAGGGATTGAGCATCACGAATTCCGCCAACCGTGCCCGGGCGTCGTTCGCCCCGGTCAGGTTTTCATCGCTGACCAGCATCTGGAGCTCGTGGATGCGTCCCTGCAGCTCCCGGAGCTTCATGGGCGTCATCACGGTGTCCGGCGGACGGCGAAAGGCGCTGAACAGGCTTTCGCTGGGCCCGGCCGGCGTCTTCTGCAGGAGCGCCAGACGCTCCCGCGCGATCCGCTGGGCCTCCGTGAGAAAGGCCCGGGCGATCTTGATCTCCCGCTGGCCGGCGAGTTGTCGCGCCGCCCGCCAGCGGGCTTCGGCCGATTCCGGGCACGTTTGGGAGGCCTGGTAGAGCTCGAACCAGATCCGGGACGACACGCTGTGGGGATAGTCGCTGGAGAAGTGCAGGGTCTCATCCTGTCCGATCCGGCGCAGGTCCGGGGTGTACTCGTTCAACAACGCCTTGTAATACAGCGCGATCACCACGCGTTTGCTGCGGGACCGCCGCTCGACGATCCGCGCCTGGATCGACGCGGGCATCCATCGGGGCCGCGCCGGGCGCAGAAAGCGGTCGTACTGCTCGTTCAGCCACTTTCGCCTGTCCTCATATTGCAGTTCCTCCGAGACGATCAGCCGGTCCGGCCAGCGGTTGTCGCGTGCCAGGGAATTCTGGATTTCCCGCTTCATCTCTTCCCGCAGCGGAATGACCTCGATCGGATAGAAGAAGAACTTGCGGTACTCCTTTTCCTTGGGGTCGGTGATCGTCTTGTCCAGCGCCTCGCGGATGCTGTGATCGCGGAACTCGAGCACTTCCTCGGGGTTGTTCCGCGCCACGTAGAGTTGATAGTCCAGCTCGTCAAACCCGATCTTCCCTTGAAAGAGCACCAGGGCCAGCAGCAGGGTCGTGGTGGTGAAGGTCCAGATCAGGCCGGGTTTGTACCGGGTGTAATGGCCGAGGGCGAGCACGAGGCCGGCGATGGTCATGCCCGTCAACCAGGCCCAGATCCAGGGGGCGAAGGAGAACCCCCATTCGAGCGGCTCCACCCCGCGGGCCCCGCCGAACGCGCCCCAATAGACCAGTAGCGGGGCCATGCACAGGGCGATGGCGATGATCCGGGAGCGAAACCGCAGCGGCCGGACCGCCGCCCCGAAGCAACTGACGAGCAGAAATCCCGCGAAACCCGGCAGGTTCGCCAGAAGGAAGACCGCCAGCACGAAGATCAGGCTGTGCCCGAAACTCATCAACTGCGCGACCAGCACGGGGACCACCGCCAGGATCCCCATCAGCAGGCCCAGGACGAGGATTTGCCAGGGATACTCGAAGATGCTGACGCCGGCGACGGTGGCCCGGCCCAGGTCGCGCAGATCGGGCAGGGTTTGCGCGTTGAAGTCGAAGGCCCAAAACGTTCCCGTCACGATCCGCGACCAGAACAGGCAGGTCAGGCAGAACATGAAGGCCGCCAGAAGCCAGTAGAACTGCACGTTCCGGTGACTGTAATGGAGCGTGGGACCGACGGCCAAGAAGGTCTTGGGCGTCGGCCCCGATTTCTGATTTATGATTTCTGATTTATGATTCTCCATAAGAAACCTGCGCGGTCGCTCTGTGATTCATAAATCATAATTCATAAATCATCAATCGGCTTACGTTCCTTCGCCGCTGGAGGCCAGGTAGATCACCTGTTCCGGGGTGAGCGTGTCGACGGCCAGGCCCATCGTCTTGAGCTTCAGCCGGCACACCTGGTCCTCGATCTCCGACGGCACGTCGTAGACGCGTGCTTCGAGCTTGCCCGCCCGCTTGCAGACCCACTCGGCCTGCAGGGCCTGGGTGGCGAAGCTCATGTCCATCACGCTGGCGGGATGGCCTTCCGCGGCGGCCAGGTTGATCAGCCGGCCCTCGGCCAGCAGGTAGATGCGTTTGTTGCGGCCGATGACGTACTCATCGACGTGATTGCGCACGCCGCGATGGATCCGGCTGCTCATCTTCGCCAGGCCGGGAATATCGATCTCGACGTTGAAATGTCCGCTGTTGGCGATGACCGCGCGGTCCTTCATCAGGCGGATGTGCTCGGGCCGGATGACGTGCTTGTTGCCGGTCAGGGTCACGAACAGGTCGCCGACTTTGGCGGCCTCTTTCATCGGCATAACCAAGAAGCCGTCCATCGCGGCTTCCAGCGCCTTGATCGGATCGACCTCGGTGACGATCGTGATCGCGCCCATCCCGCGGACCCGCATGGCGAAGCCCCGGCCGCACCAGCCGTAGCCGGCCACCACCACCTTCGTCCCCGCCACGAGGAAATCCGTCGAGCGGATGATGCCGTCCACCGTCGATTGGCCCGTCCCGTAGCGGTTGTCGAACAGGTGCTTGCTCTTGGCGTCGTTGACCGCGATCACCGGGAACCTCAGCTTGCCTTCCTGCTCCATCGCCCGCAGGCGGATGACGCCGGTGGTCGTCTCCTCCATGCTGGCGATGATCCGCTCGGCGTCCTTCTTGCGCTTCGTGTGCATCTCGTTGACCAGGTCGGCCCCGTCGTCGAACGTGATCACCGGCGCGTGGTCGATCGCCGCGTTGATGTGTTTGTAGTAGGTCGCCCGGTTCTCGCCGCGAATGGCAAATACGGGAATCCGGAAGTCCTTCACCAGGGAGGCGGCCGCATCGTCCTGCGTGCTCAACGGGTTGGAGCCGCACAAGACCACGTTGGCCCCGCCCGCCTTCAGGGCTCGCGCCAGGTTGGCCGTCTCGGCCGTGATGTGCAGGCAGGCGGAGACGTTCATGCCCTGGAGCGGCCGGGTCCGCGCGAACCGCTCCCGGATCGCCGCCAGGACCGGCATATCGTTGTCCGCCCACAGGATCCTGCGTTTTCCTTCCGACGCCAACGCCAAGTCAGCAACGTCATATTTCATCTACGGTCCCTTTCAAAATCCCCGACCCAAACGCGAAAGTGTACGTCATCCGCCGTTGGGCTGCAATCTTTTCTTCGGCTCCTCCGCTTTTCGGTTTCTTGCCTTCAGGTTTTTTCCGATGGTCGGTCGTGGGAGCGCGAAAAAAAGGAGAAAACGAGGGCCCCGATGGAACTCGTGAGGGTCCCGCGCGGTCTAAGAGGGTACCTACTGCAGGTACCGGGATGCGAGATCGCGCGGGCAGGGTCATCGGCGAGGTGGCGGACGTCGGCGGCAGCGACGCGCAGGACCGCTCGTCCCATAAGCTGATACGGCGGGAAATTGCTGGACAACAACCGCGCCGATACGGTAGAATTAAAATCGATAAAACTCTACACCGAAACCTCTGGAGGAGGTCACAAGATGAGTAGGCAAGCCTA
>VGYL01000597.1 GCA_016872975.1 Planctomycetota bacterium | reverse complement strand
GTCGGATTGCCCCTTTTGTCGGTTCTGGAGCGGGCGATGGGATTTGAACCCACGACCCTCGGCTTGGGAAGCCGAAGGTCATTGGCCGAAATCGTTGCCTACAGCGGGTTTCGACCATGATCGAACCCCGAAAGTCATTAGCAACTCATTAGCAATTTCAGTCTGGTACCAAGCAGCAACCTGCCAGCCTGCTTCGGCAAGTCTGATGCCGGGAGGGCGTCTTTTGTGGAACTGGCGTCCCCGCCCAAGCGGGTCAAGGTAGCGTAGCTCCACAATGACGGCTCACAACTCGGTGTCCACTCTAATCCGCTCCCAACGCACCGGGGGACCGGTGTGGCCTTGGCCGGCCGGATCGCTCAATGGCCACCGTGTCTTGTTGGGAGCGGATTAGAGGCACGTACACGGCGGACTCTTGCCGCAGCGGCCTGCAGCTTCACCACCACGTCCACATCGCGCAACACACGTGCGGGCAGGGCAGTGATCGATAGGTCGCTAGGGATTCCTGCGGTATGCCCGGGTCACATGCTGGACACCGTACAGCATCAAGCAAGATATCACAATCAGCAGCGTGGATATCGGGGCGATGGTGGGATCGATCTCAACCCGGATGTTGTCGAACATCCTCTTTGGGAGCGTCATGTTAACCCCACCGATGAACATGGCCACGATCAGCTCATCGAAGGACAAGACGAAAGCAAACAGGGCACTTGCCACCATGGCAGGTTGGATGAGCGCGAGGGTAATGTGCCAGATGACACGCAGATGATTTGCTCCCAGTCCGAGCGCCGCCTGCTCCAGCGTGGGGTCCAGCGTCCGCAGGGCTGCACCCACTATGGTCAACACCAGCGGCAGGGCCAGCATGGTATGGGCGATGGCGATGCCAACCCAGCTGCCGATGAGTCTCAGTTGCGAATACCAGTCATACACACCGATCGCGATGATGATGGTGGGTATGACCAAAGGCGCGAGCAGCATGGTGCTCACCAGCATCTTGCCCCTGTATCGACCCCGGACGATACCAAAGGCTGCCATAGTGCCGAGTACAGTTGCGAGAGCAGCGGTGGTGATCGCGATCTTGAAACTGAGGAACGTAGCCTGTAGCCAGACGGGGCTTCCAAGGTAGCGCTGGTACCATTGCAGAGAAAAACCCGGTGGCGGGAACTGAAGGTACTGCGAAGAGCTAAAGGAGACAGGAATGACCACAAGTGTCGGCAACATCAGGAAGCCGAAAACCATCACGGCGCAGGCGCACAACAGGAGCCAGGGCAGAGACGTCGCACGTCGACGACGCGGCGGCCAACCCCGGACGGGCGTCCGGGCTAGCTCCACGCTTGGCTCCCCCGCAGCAAGCGGCTGGACACGCCATAGATGAACAACGTGATGACTAGCAGACAGATGGCCAGGGCCGCAGCAAACGGAAGGTCGAGCCGCGACTGTTGCTCTAAGATCATCGCCACGTTCAGCACTCTCCCCCCACCCATGATGGCCGGGGTGATGTAGAATCCGGCGGAGAGAATGAAGACCAACGTGAATCCCGCCAAGACTCCCGGCAGGCTGAGGGGCAAGTACACGTAGGCAAAGACCCCCAAGGGGGAGGCCCCCAGGATCGCGGCGGCCTTGAGTAAGTCCGGATCGATGCGGCGCATGACAGCATACAGCGGCAGGACCATAAGCGGAAGCAAGACGTGGATCATGCCGATCACCACGCCGGGGACATTGTACAGAAACGGCACGGGACTATCGACTATGCCTAGGGTCAGGAGCGCTCGGTTGATCACGCCGTTCCGCCCTAGGAGAATGATCCAGGCGTAGGTGCGAACCAGGACGCTTGTCCAAAGCGGCAGCAGCACGAAGATGAACCCCACCGATGCCCAGCGGCTCGGCGCTGCGCACAGGAAGTGAGCCACGGGATACCCGAGCACCAAGCAACACGCTGTTACATACAAAGAGATGATTAACGTCTGCGAGAAGACCTGCAGGTAGAGTGGGTCCAGCACCCGTTGGAAGTGCTGGAGCGACCCGCCGGACAGGCTCGCCAACACCAGCCTGGCGATGGGATAGTACAGGAAGAGGAACAGCAGACCAATGGGGGCCGCTGTCAGGGCAACCGGGCCCAGGTGCCGGCGCCAGGGGACGCGTCGTACATGCGTGGTCCCGGCCACATTGCTCACGACTCAGTCCCAGCGTACCAGGCGACCGTCGGACGCATCCCAGCCAACCCTGACAGTATCCCCCACCCGCGGCCCCGCCAGCCGCGGGGTAGACCAGCGGGCGAGCACTTCATGCCCGTTTGGAAGGTTCAGCCGGTACTTCGTGGACTCGCCAAGATAGACCATTTGATGGACTCGCGCTTCAAAGGAGTTGTCGGCGGTTCGCGTTCCAGTCAGGAGCTGCATCCGCTCAGGCCGGACCAGGAGTCGCACCTGACTGCCGTCTTTCGGCGGTTCTGGGACTGCTACCGTCACGGTGATGCCAAGGTCCAGGCCCACCCTCGCCAGTGCGCCATGCACACCCGCGATCACCCCCTTCCACAAATTGGACTCCCCGATAAAACCGGCGACAAACCCATTCGCAGGCCGATCGTAGATTTCGTCTGGGGTGCCGACTTGTTCCACCTGGCCGGCGTTCAGCACGGCGATACGATCGGACATGACCAATGCCTCTTCCTGATCGTGCGTGACAAAAACAGTCATGAGCCGGAGGCGCTGCTGCAGGAACCGCATTTCCACCTGCATCTCCTCCCGCAGCTTGCGATCCAGTGCACCAAAGGGTTCGTCCAGCAGCAGCAAGCGTGGACCGAAAACAATGGCTCGGGCCAACGCCACTCGCTGCTGCTGGCCTCCCGACAGCTCGCTTGGGCGACGGCGGTCTAACCCGCTGAGCTTGACAAGGGCCAATGCCTCCTCCACTTTGGCCTGCACCGTGCGGTCTTTCAGCCTCCGCATGCGGAGCGGGAACGCCACGTTTTCTGCCACCGTCATGTGCGGAAACAGGGCGTAGTGCTGGAAAACCATCCCGATGTCGCGCCGGTAGGGCGGGATCACGGTAATGTCACGTCCGGCCAAGCGAATCTCGCCCTGGTCGGGAACCTCAAACCCTGCGATAAGCTTTAGGATCGTGGTCTTTCCTGAGCCGCTAGGTCCCAGAAGCGTGAGAAACTCGCCCGGGTGGACTCGGAGGTCCACCTCCGCCACCGCCGTCACCGAACCAAAGCTCTTGGCAACTCCCACGAGTTCCAGGCCTTCCTCGGGCAGGAATGACACCCCCCTACAGGCCATCCGGCACGCAGATTAGCAGGGACCGCCGGAGACGCGAGGCGGCCCCGGCGGTCTTTGGGAGATCTACCGCTGCAACATCCAGCGGTTCCAGCGCTCCTGGATCCTCGCCATGTTCTCTTCCCACCATGCATCCTTTTGGACAATCTGCTTCTTGAGGTTCTCCTCATAGGTAGGGAGGAATGGGCGGAGAGCCGGGTCCACGTATGCCATGGCCTTGAGGTTAGGACCGGGATAGGGGATGATGCTGGTCCACTTGCCCTGTAGTTCTGCATCGGCGAAGATCGCCAGCATCTTCTGACTCCAGAACACGTCTCGAGCTCCCCGCGGGATTGCCACATAGGCAATCTTCAGCAAGCCATGGTTCCACTCCATCCCCACGGGCGCGCCCTTCCGCATGATGTCCATGATGCGGGCGTTCCAGGCCGTGGCGAGCACGACTTCTTTGTCTACCAGCAACTGAGGGGACTGCGCTCCTGTCGTCCACCACACTGTGATGTGGGGTTTGACCTCATCCAGTTTCCGAAACGCGCGCGTCACGTCCAGCGGGTAGAGACGCTCCGGTGGTACCCCGTCTGCCAGTAGGGCAAACTCTAGGTTGTCTACGGGGGTATTCTGCAACGCCCGCGGCCCAGGGAACTTCTTGATATCCCAGAAGTCCGCCCAGCTCCGAGGGCGGCGACCCACCGGGAAGACATCAGTGCGGTAGGCCATGATCGTGGAGAAGAAGCTCATGGGCAGAAGGTGGTCGTTGACTACGGCCCGCGGGAAATCTGAAACGTTCACAATCGCGAAATCGATCGGTTCCAGCAGGCCTAATTTGATCGCTCGGAATCCATCGATGCCAGAGATTTCGGTGACATTCCACTCTACGTTACCGCTTCTGACCATAGCCTGGAGCTTCGCGAAATCCGTCGGGCTAGTGTCGATTACCCTAATGCCGTACCTCTGCTCGTACACGGACAGGAAGACCTGCCGTAGAACCTGGTTGACGATGCCCCCTGAGGAGTTCACGACGATCGACCTAGGCTTGGGCGGTTCCGGCGCAGGCTGGGCAAATACCGGTGGCTGTTGCGAATAGGCCCCCCCAAGCACCCCAAGGGATGCGATCACCACTCCCGTTGTGAGGAGAACAAGCGCCCGCTGCAATCCCGTTCGAATCATAGTACACCCTCCCTCACAGGATCGATTTGTGATTCACGTGACATCTGCCGCCAAAACGATCCGCGCGTACGCCGTCTCGGTGCGGGCAGCACGTTCGATCCGTCCCTGATGCGCTGCGGGCGATTCCCCTGGAGGGTCTCCTCGGAGGATGACTCATGACGCGGCGGACTTTCCAGGACTCTCGTCGATCACAAATGGAGGCAGATTCGGATTGAGCAAGACCTTGACCCACAGCTGGGTGTAGTATCTGGCAATGTCCTGCAGCGTCAGCCGGCCTCTGGGCCGGTACCACTGGACAACGGAGGAACAGGACCAGATCATGGCTCGAACAACCAGGTCGACATC
>VGYL01000596.1 GCA_016872975.1 Planctomycetota bacterium | reverse complement strand
CCTGAACGAAGGCGCCCTCAACGGCATCCGGATCGCGAAGCTGCGATGGGCCCACACGACAACCGCAGAGAGGCCATAAGAGGGTGCGTGAGAAATAGCCGCGGCCGGGTCTGTGGTTGCTGTCATCCGTGGCGGACCTCGATCCGATCGCCGACGGCGATCCAGCCCGGCTGGATGACCTTTGCGAAGATGCCCTCACGCGGCATGACGCAATCGCCGACCTGGTCGAAAATGGCGCAGCGCCGGTGGCATTGCTTGCCGAACTGGGTGATCTCCAGCTCGACCGTCGCGCCCAACTGGAGCTTGCTGCCGAGGCGTAGGCGGCTCAGATCCAGTCCCTCGGTCGTGATGTTCTCGGCGAAGGCGCCCGGCCCGACCCGGACGCCCTGCGCCACCATCTTCGCGATGGATTCGACGGCCAGCAGACTGATCTGCCGCTCCCAGGGGCCGGCGTGGGCATCGCCGACGATACCGTGGTCGCAGCGTAATTCGGCGCGGGCCACATTCGTTTTCGCCAGGCCGCGACGCGCGGAAACCGAAATCGCCTTGATCGTCCCGAGAAACGCGGCGGCCTCCGTCAGCCGTTCTGTCGAGTCGTCCTGCCTCACCGGAGTCAGCCTCCCACCTTGCGCATGCAGAAATCCTCCCGGGAGGCATTCAACCGGCTAAGGCCCGCTTTCTGTGCGATGATCGCCCGGAGCAGTGCCCGGATCCGGTCGTCCGAGGCCCCCTCGCGCAGGAGCGCCTTGACATCGTACGGCCGGGCCGAATACAGGCACGGCTTGATCAGGCCGTCGCTGGTCAGGCGCAGGCGGTTGCACGAGGAGCAGAAGACCATGCTGCGGCCCGCAATGAAGCCAATGATCCCGTAACCCGTGCCTCGGGAACCGTGACGCGGATCGCGGGCCACGGGCCACAAGTCCCCGCTTCCGGGCCACGGGTCGCGGGCGCCCCGGTCGATCTGGAAGTACGCGGCCGGTCCATTGCCGGGGACGACGACCGTCTCCGTCAGGCGGCCGAACGTATTCTCGACGATCCCGCGAATCTCGGCATAGGGCATGTAGCCCTCCGCCGGCTCCGTCCGGCAGCTCGTCGGGCAGTACTCGATGAACCGCACGATCACCGGCAGGTCCAGGCTCAGGGCCGCCAGGTCGAGGATCTGGGAGGCGTTGAGCCGCCGGAGGATCACGGCATTGATCTTCACCGGCTGCAGGCCGACGGCCAGCGCCCGACGGACCCCGCGCAGCACCTGCGACAGATTCTCCCGCCCGGTGATCCTGCCATAGCTGCGGGCGTGGAGCGAGTCCAGGCTCACGTTGACCCGGCTCAGCCCGGCGGCCTTCAAGTCCGCGGCCATCGCCTCGAGCAACACGCCATTGGTCGTCAGGGCCACCTCCCGAATCCCGTCGGCGCCCGCCAGGCCGGCCACCAGGGGGATCACGTCCCGCCGGACCAGGGGCTCGCCCCCGGTCAACCGAACGCGATCGATGCCGCACTCGGCGAAAAGCCGCACCAGGCGCAGAATCTCCTCCGCGCGGAGGATCTGGGCCCGCGCGAGGAAGTCACCATCGCCGCGCGGCCGGCAATAGACGCAACGCTGGTTGCAGCGGTCCGTCACCGAGATGCGAAGGCAATTCACCGACATACGATGCAAATTCGAAACTCGAAACAAATCCAAATGACCGAAATCCCAATGACCCAAAACGCTGCCGCCGGGTGGACGGCAGAATAATCTCTCCCGGAGTCAGCATCGACGACCGATATATCATAAGTCCGCACGAAACACAATTCGTGTTGGCCGCGGATTGACCGATATGGTACAATGAACATAAACCGAATCTCCGGCGTAACGCCCGGATCGAGGGCGCTCTCGGAAGACGACAATGAAGGTGGAACAACGACGACGGCAGTATCGGGCCTCGATCCTGGGGGTCGGCAAGGTCTCGTATCAGAAGAAGTACGACAAGGCGATGTCCGGCCGCGATCCGCAGGCCGCCATTGCCGCCAAATGCCTGGATTGCATGCACTGGCAGCGGAGCCGGATCACGGAATGCCCCATCGTCTGCTGCCCGCTATGGCCCTACCGTCCTTTCGTCAGCGAGACGGTGCGCGAGGCATCCGCGGCGCCCAAGAAGCGGAGGAAGCCGCAGCGCCGTACCGCATCCGCAACACGCCGGCGCAAGAAACCAAATTCCAAATCCAAAGCACCAAATCCCAGACGAATTCAAAATCCCAAATCCAAATGACCGAAACGCCGGCGTCGCGCGGCGCGAGCCGTTTCGAATTTTGAATTTTCTTTCCTTTGGAGTCTGTTTGGGATTTGGGATTTGGTGCTTCCGCCCTGCCTATTCGTCCTTCGATTCTTTGGGGGAAATAGCACTCGGCTGGACCTCCGGTGCCGGAGCCGGCGGCGGTGGCGGCACTTCTTCCTCGATCGGCGGCTCGTCCGGCCCTGTCAGCGGCAACAATTCCTGCCGCAGATTCCCCAGCTTTCTCTGGGCTCGGTCCAGCTCCCGGCGGGCCTGCGGCAGCATCTCGTCCGACGTTTCGACCACGTAGGGCGTGACGAAGATCAGCAGCTCGCTGTTGGCCTGCATCCCCTGCTTGTGGCGGAACAGTCCGCCCACCAGCGGCAGGTCGCCCAGGAGGGGAACCTTCCGCTTGACCCGGCTGTCCTCCTGGAAGAGCATACCGCCGAGCATGATCGTCTGGCCGTCCTGCACGACCATGTTCGTGGTCGTGTCCAGCTCGGTCCGCACCCGCTGGGTGTTGATGATTTCGGACGTAAGCTGCGAGAGGACAACGTTGATGATCATGTCCACGTTCTTCTCCGGCGTGATGCTCGGCCGGGCCCGCAGCGTCATGCCGACCTTCTGGTACTCGAAGTCCGACGTGGCGCGGCCGCCCGTGTCGGAGATCGACACGCGGGTCTGGAAGCCGACGCGCTGGCCCTTGAAGAACTGCGCTTCTTCGTTGTCCTTCGTCCAGAGGGTCTGCTGGTTGAGGATCTTGGCCTGGAGCTCACGCACCAGGAAGTCGATCAGAACGTTGACGTTGGCGCTGGCCTGGACCAGCGAGCCGGTACCGGTGAAGGCGCCGGTCCGCGGGTCGAAGACGAGCGATCCATGCCGCTCCAGCGCCGCCAGGGTATTGCGCGCCACCAGGGCGTTCTCGTTGTCCAGCGTCTGCCACTTCGTGGGGTCGGAGCTGAACTGCACGCCCAGGGAGGTCATGTTCTGGTGATCCACCTGCATGATGACGGCCTTGAGCATGACCTGGCGGCCGGGGATGTCGATCTCCCGGATCATCTGCTCGACGTTCTCGAGGAACTCCGGCGGCGAGAGCACCAGAATGGCCTTACTGTGGGTATCGGGGATGAACCGCACCCGGCCGATGATGTTGCTGATCGGCAACTGGTTGAGGTTGCCGCGGCCGCCGGAGGTCCACCACGGACGGTATTCGCCGGCGGGGGTCTGGGCGGCGGGGCCCGCGGGCGCGCGCGCGGCGCCGGCGCCGGTGGTCACGCGCTCCTCCATGGAGTAGTCGCTCAGGCCCCGGCTGCTCAGGCGAATGGCGGCGGCGGTGCCCGACTCGTTGAACATGGCGTTGAGCCGCTCCGAGAGGCGCTCGGGATCGGCGTAATTGAGCCGCACCACCTTGGGCACCTCGGCGGCCGCCCGGCTGTCCAATTCGCGGATCAACTCCTCCACGACATCGTACGCGCCCGGAATGTTGCTGATGACCACGAGCTTGCGCGCGCCGGCCACCTGCTCGAACGTCAACTGCCCGTAGAGGGGCCCGACGATGCGGCGGCGGCTCTCGCTGCTGCTGCCGAACAGGTAGTCGAAGAACGAGTACCGGCTGCTCATCTCCTGGCTGAACAGCGTCTTGAGCAGGGTGACGATCTGGGCCGGCTCGGAGTTGTGCAGCTCGATGATGCGCGGGCGCACCTCGTTGACATCGATGGCGACATCCCACTGCGGGATCTGCTCCCCGATCTTTTTCATGTTCTCGGGCGACGCGATCACCGTCACCTGCTTGAGCGTCACGTGCGCGATGGTCTTGACCATGTCGGCCGAGACGCTGCGACCCATCCCGGGGCGGTACGACGACATGGAACGAGTGGCGATCAGCGCGCCTTCGCCGAAGAGGTCGTCGATGTTCCGCTTGATCTGCTCGGGGTCGGCGTGGCGAAGCTGGAAGTGCTTCGTCTCGAACTGCCCGGGCGGGACGTCGATCTCCTGGACCAGCTTCTTGACCATCTCGCGCAGGTCCGGGCGGCCGAAGACCATCACCTGCCGCGCCTGCTCCAGCGCCTGCACCAGGACGCTGGCCTGCAGCTCGGTGCCCGGCATCTGCTGGAGGGCCTCGTTGATCCGCAGGGCCACTTCGCGCACGTCGGCGTAGATGATGGGCACGGTCTCGTATTCCTGCGCCATGGAGTCGCCCTGGTCGAGCTTGCCGATCCACTCGCCGATGAGCTTCATATCCCCCGCGGAGGCCCGCGCGATGATCCATTTGCGGCGGGGCTCGGGAATCAGCACGACCGGAAGCTGGCTGGGCCCCATGATGACGGAGTTGCCGGAACTGGTGAACCCGCTGCGAGAGAACCGGCTGCTGCCGGCGGAGTACCCGCGGGCGCCGGGATAGGACCGCGTGCCGTAGCCGCCGTAGCCGCCGGACCGGCCCGCCGTGTCACTGAGCAGCATGCGAAGCATCTGCACCACCTCGGCGGGATCCGCGTGGGCGATCTCGAATACCTGCGTGGTCGTCTGCTCCGTTCC
>VGYL01000595.1 GCA_016872975.1 Planctomycetota bacterium | reverse complement strand
GAAGAAGATTCCGCTTTCCGGATTCATTTTCCTTTCTCCCATTTTCCTTTCTCTCATTCAAAATGCCTGGCAAAGAAACCGCAGATTGCGCCGATTTTCGCAGATTCAAAGACCAAGAGACGGACAGGACAGACCGTGGCACGAGCTTGTCTGTGTCTGCTGCTCGTGATCCCTCTTGAAATCCGTGCTACTAACCCGCAACAACTGAAAACCGTTTCCAGATCATGGTGGTGGCTTGATGCAAGTCCGGACCAGATAAGAAGATAGGAACCACGAATGGCACGAATCACACGAATAGAAGAGGAAAGACAAGGGGCCAAATTCGTGTGGTTGGTGTGATTCGTGGTTGAGAAGTGCTTTGGTTCCGGCCGCAGGCCGGGCCGGGTTCATCCGTGTAGATCCGTGTCGGAGGGCAGTTCTCAGTTCCCAGTTCTCAGTTCCCGGTAAGTCCTTATGTAGTAAGGCATTATCGAGCCGCAGATTTCGCAGATTGGCGCAGATTCGAAGAAGAGGTGAAGTGGCAAGAGCCGAGAGGAAATTCGGTGCGATGCGTTGTCCTCTCCTCCAAAATCTGCGGAAATCGGGAGATTGCCGCGTCGCTGCGCTCCTCGCAATGACATGATCTGCGGTTCATTCCCCTCTTTTGTTCGCGTGGTTCGCGTATTTCGCGGTTGGAAAACGGCAGTCGGTAGGAAATCCGTGTCCATCCGTGTAAATCCGTGTCGGAACAGGCGTCTGGATTGATGGTTTATGATCGACGACCCGGTAAAGGGCTAAGAAAGGAAGCCCCAGAGGTCACAGAGCACACAGAGAGAAGATCAAGCGGGTGCGGAGGTGAGAAGACAAGGCCAAGAATGCTCGGTCCTCCGACCTTCTGAACTTCCCACCTTCTTGCCTTTTCACCTGGGCTCTTCTCTGTGACCTCTGTGTCCTCTGTGGCCAGGACTCCTGCTTAGCCTCGGAGCGGATCGTTGCCCATGATTCAGCTTGCCGCGTTGGGCTCGCAATGACATGTGTCGGAAGCAGTCTCAAGTTTGAAGTTTCAAGGGTCAAGATGGGCAAGTCCGTGATCTGGCTTCACAGTTCAAACTTCACACTTCCACCCTATCCGGGCCCATTCGGATAGCGTCTGACGACGCCACTACGAACCCGAGGCTGGGAGTGGCGTTTTTGGGCCAAAGAATCAGACCGCCAGGATCAGACCGCCAAATCGGCCTCCGGGGGGCATTTGGCGGTCTGATGATCCGCACTGGCGCCCCTGAAAACGCGGTTTTGGGCCGGCGGGGGTCGATCAGACCGCCATATATATGTGTGTTGGCGGTCTGATCCGGCGCTGGCGAGAATGCGGTTTTTGGCAAGGGGTATCCCGGCACTTGGCGGTCTGGATTCTTGGGCCAGGAATGAGGGTGGTCCGGACCAACGGGGCGCCGGGGTTACTGGTCCATTTCGAGTCCGTGGCCGAGGCAGTAGGCGTGGATCTTCTCGATCATGACCCGGCCATACTGGAGACACTTCGTCTCGCCCACGCCGCGAATGGCCAGGAAACGCTGGCGGGTCGAGGGCCGGCGCCGCGCCATCTCCCGCAGGGCGGCATCGCCGAAGATGATATAGGCGGGGACGTGCCGCTCGCTCGCGAGCGAAGACCGCAGGCGGCGCAGGGCCTCGAACAGCCCCTTGTCCACGCCCTCCCACGACTGGGTGGCGACCTTGGCCTTGCGCTCGCGTTTCTCGGCGGGCTGGAGCAGGCGCGGGGTCAGCTCGCCCTTGAGGACCAGCCAGCCCTCGGGCGTGACGGATAGGACGTTGTACTCGCCGGTCTTCGCCAGGTAGCCCTGGCCCGCCAGTTGCTCGATCCAGTCGTGCACGATCCGCTTGTCGAAGTCCTTGAGCAGGCCGTAGGTGGTCAGGCTGTCGTGCTTGTTCTCCAAGACGCGCTGCTCCCGCGAGCCGGTCAGGACCAGGGCGGTGTACGCGCCGCCGAAGCGCTGGCCCTGGCGCAGGACGCAGGAGAGGATCTTCTGCGCCGTCACCAATGCGTCGCTCACCAGGTCCACGTCGCCCAGGCAGATGTCGCAGGTGCCGCAGTTGGCCTGCGGGTACCGCTGCCCGAAGTACTCCAGGATGGTCCGGCGGCGGCAGACGGCGTCCGTGCAATAGGCGTACATCCGGCCCAGCTTGGCCAGAGCGATCTCGGTCGCCCCAGGCGCCGTGGCGAGGGCGTCCCGCCCTTGCGTGTCGCGGACGTCCCGTCCGCGCGTGTCGCGGGCATCCTGCCCGCGCGGTTCCGTGGCATCGGCATCCTGCCGATGATTCATGGGCGGGACGCCCATGCTACGGGCATCGGCATCCTGCCGATGATCCATGGGCGGGACGCCCATGCTACGGCTATCGGCATCCTGCCGATGATCCATGGGCGGGACGCCCATGCTACGGCTATCGGCATCCTGCCGATGGTTCATGGGCGGGACGCCCATGCTACGGGTGGGGGCCATGCCACCGTTGCGGACGTTGGTCAGGATGCTCTTCCAGACGCCGAAGTCGCCGGCGGAGTAGAAGAGGTGGCATTCGGCTTCCAGACCGTCGCGTCCGGCCCGGCCGCTCTCCTGCTGGTAGTGCTCCAGCGATTTGGGCATGCCCGCGTGGATGACGTAGCGGACGTTGGACTTGTCGATCCCCATGCCGAAGGCGATCGTGGCGACGATCGTCTCGATCCGCTCGGCGACGAAGTCGTCCTGGCTCTGCTGGCGGGCCTCGTCGGTCAGGCCGGCGTGGTACGGCGCCGCGCGGTAGCCCTTGGCCTTCAGCGATTCGGTCATCTGCTCCACGTCCTTGCGGCGGATGCAGTAGATGATGCCCGACTCACCCTGATAGCGGTCGAGCACCTCGCAGACCTGCTTGACGATCTTGCTGCGCGGCCGGACCTTGTAGATCAGGTTGGGCCGGTCGAAGGAGCCGACCAGCATGGTGGGGTCCTTCAGGCGCAACTGGGCGGCGATATCCTGGCGGACCTGCCCGGTCGCGGTGGCGGTGTAGGCGCCGATGGCGACGTTGGGGAAGACCTGCCGCAGCGAGCCGAGCTGGCGGTATTCCGGCCGGAAATCGTGACCCCACATGCTGATGCAGTGGGCCTCGTCGATGGCGATGAACGACAGGTCCAGCGTCTGCAGGAACCGGCTGAAGCCGTCGGAGACCAGCCGCTCGGGCGAGATGTAGAGCAGCTTCAACTGCCGCCCGCGGACGCGGTCCAGGGCGTCCTCCCGCTCCTCGGGGCTCAGCGAGCTGTCGATCCGGGCCGCGGGCACGCCGCACTCGGTCAGGGCGTCCACCTGGTCCTTCATCAGCGAGATCAGGGGCGAAACGACGACCGCCAGCCCGGGCCGGGTCACTGCCGGGACCTGGTAGCACAGGGATTTGCCGCCCCCGGTGGGCAGAACGACCACCGCATCCCGGCCGGCACAGAGGCATTCCATCGCCTCTTTCTGCAGGGGCCGGAAGTCCGTGTATCCCCAGTACTTCTCCAACGCGTCTTTCAATCGCTCGGTCAAATCCGCCGTCTCCTTGTTTCCAGGGCCAAAGCGAGCCGATATTATACCCGCCGCACGCCCGGCAAGCCAACGTTTACATCACGCGAGCCCGGCGCGGCCTTCCGTAGCCAAGAAGAATAGAGGCTCATCCGGTTCTGACGTACTTCCTGGATCTACGATCCTTATAATAAGGGGAAGAAGAGAAGAGGCGGTTCAGGGGTGAGGCGAATCCTCCTTGTCCCTGCGACGGGAGCCTCTCTTTCGGACGCGTCGGTTCCCTTCGAGAGAAAGAGCCCAGGGAGGCCCTGCGTGGGCGGAAACCTTGGCTGAGCCGCCCACCAGCGGAGGAATGACATCTTCATCAAACCGCCCGCCCGAAGGGTGTAACTGGTGCTGGGCACGATCAAACAGTCCTGGGCCGCAGGCGGTCCGCTTGTGCCCGGTTCTTCCAAAAGCACTCCGGGCACGCAGGGCCTCCCTGAGATCTTCAGCACGAAAGGAACCGACGGATTCGGTGCAGAATTGCCGTGCGGACGGGACGGGACGATCCGCCTCGCCCCTGAACCGCCTCTTCTCCTGGCTTTGGGGGGGGCGGCGTGCCCCGCTTGGGGCTCAACTACGACACAGGTCCACGAACGTTCGGGGAGTTGTTCGGAGGCCCTTTGGCCTCCATCTCCGTGCTGGGACATAGATTCTCCATAGGGAGTTATTCTCACCCAAAGCCACGAAGCTCACGAAGTGGGGAGTACTCGCAGGCGTTCTTCTCTTTGTGGCTTCGTGCCTCTGTGTGAGTTGATTTGGTTCCGGCCGAAGGCCGGGCTGGGTTCATCCGTGTGAATCCGTGTCGGAAAGGCCGTTCCCGTCCCGCAAGAGCGCGGGCAGGATGCCCGCGACACGCAAGGGTGAGGGGTCCCCAACGCAAAACATCGCGTTGGGGAGCCCCGGGACGCCCTCGCCACGGGGACGGGGCTGCATTTCTGCGTCTCTTGCGGCGAAGAAGGCTCGATTAGCCGTCCCCTGTCCCCTGTCCCCCGTCCTCTGGAACTTGGCGCTCTTGGCGCGAGAACCGGCTTTGGTTGCGGCTGCAGCGAGCTACCGACGGGGCCCCGGGCGGCAAGACCGCGTTTTTGGGGGCGCCAGGTCAGACCGCCAATCAGATCGCCAATGGGACCCCTGTAAATGGGCCCAAAAATCGCGGTTTTTGCCCGTGCCGGCTCCGACGGCCACGCCGGGCACCCGGCCGGCAGGGTTCCTGAACCCCA
>VGYL01000594.1 GCA_016872975.1 Planctomycetota bacterium | reverse complement strand
GACGCTCTCCCTGAGCGACTGGGCCAAGCCCGGCGAGCCCGGCGGCCCGGTCGGGCAGCAGACCATGGTCAACTTCGTCCAGGTGCAGCCGGTGCTGGAGACCGATCGGTAGTGGTTCGCTCGACGCGGGAAAGCGGCGACCGACAGGTCTGCGTCGTCGGACGACGGCTGGCGATCCTGGCGCATATTGACCCATGCCGCCGCCAGGCGCCTGTCCCTTGGAACGAACGCCTGAAACGAATAGGAGGACAAGCCATATGAATTCAAGAGACAGGAAGAAGCATCTCATCTACAACGACGACGGCTGGTCGAGCTACATGCGCTACCCGGCGCCGATGTGGCCGGAGGACGTGGTGGCGGCCACGATCGGGCCGGTGCGCGGCACGGCGGTGTCGCATTACCAGTTCTGTTCGCTCGGCGGGCACGCGGTGAACTACAACTCCGCCTTCCTGCCGCGGGTCGGGGAGATGATGCCGGCGGTGGACACGCTGCACGTCTGGCGCATGCGCGAGACGCTGCGGCACCTGGACCGGCTCGGCACCGACCCGCTGCGCATCGTCTCCGAAGCCTGCCGGCAGCACGGCATCGTCTGCCAGTTCTCGCTGCGCATGAACGACCGCCACCACACCTACAAGCACGCGGACGGCTCGTGGTACTTCCCGGAACTGCTCTCCCCCTGGCTGGACGAGCACCCGGAACTGTTGCTGCCCGATCGGGCGCTGGACTATGCCAAGCCCGGCGTCGCCGACTACCGCAGGCGGCAGATCCGGGAAATCCTCGACCGGTACGCCGTGGACGGCATTGACCTCGATTTCACGCGGTTCAAGCTCTGGTTCCGGCGCGGCGAGGAAACGGCCGGGGCGCCACTGATGACCGCGCTGGTGCGCGAGCTGCGCACGATGACCCGCCGCGCGGGCAAGACGCTCAGCGCCCGGTTCGAGTACGATCCGCAAAGCTGCCTGGCCAGCGGTCTCGAGGTCGAGGCGTGGCTGGCGGACGGGCTGCTGGACCAGGTCACGCTGGGCGGCGTGGGCGATCACACGCCGGACGCGCCGGCGGACTGGTGGATCGAGCGGGCGCACCGCGCCGGCTGCATCGTCTGTCCGAGCATGGAGGGGCAGCTTCACTGGGTCCCCGGCTGCGGCGGGGGAGGCACGGGCACGCATGCGGGAAATGGCGTGCATGACGGATTCGGTCCACCGTCTCTCGCCTACATGCGGGCCGTGGCCGCCAACCACTACCGCAGCGGCGCGGACGGGATCAGCCTGTTCAACTTCACCTGCGCCGACGGCCCGTTCGACCGCGCCGCCTTCACCGAGCTGGCCGATCCGGAGGCCCTGGCCGGGAAGGACAAGCAGTACGTCGTCGCCGTGTGGCTGCCCGATGCGCAGATCTACTATCAGGCGAAATGGCAAAGCCGCTTCGCCCTGGCTCCGGATGCCGTCGAGGCGTCTTATCCGCTCCGCATCGCCGACGACATCGAGGGAGACCGTCAGCGTGGCCGCGCCCCGGCGGCGGTCCTGACCCTCGATCTGAAAGGCGTCAATCGGCTCTCGGATCTCAAGGTCTCGATCAACGGCGCGCCGCTGGCGTGGACCGGCTACCAGTACAATCACTATGATCACGGCTGCTGGAACGACATCGTGCGGTTCACGGTGCCTGCGTCCTGCCTGCGGACCGGCGAGAACCGGATCGGCCTGCGGCGATGCGCGCCCACTCCCGGCTTTGCCGGCGCAGTCGAGGTGCGCAAGTGTGTGCTGGACCTGGCGTACCCATCCGGGTTCGCCCCGGGCCGCGTGGAGACGGAGTCGCCGCTGACTGGAGACAAGCTATGAAATCCGCGCCACATCCCGCGGTCGGCCGGATCGGGCCGTACCGCGCCGTTCATCTGAGCAAAATCCTCGACCCGGCAACGGAGAAGCGCCGGTGCGCGGTCCGCCGCCACGAGGCGCCGGTGTTGGGCGTCACCGACTACCACTCCGAGTCGGAGAAGATGACCGTGCGGATCGCCCCGTGGATGCGCGACGAGCTGGAGCGGCGCAACCGGCTCTGGCGCGACCTGTCTGCCGGCAAGCCGCTGGAGCACGCGCATCGAGACTGGCGGGGAAGCGAGGACGGGACCGGACAACAGAACAAGCGAAGGCGCCTGCGACCGGAAAGAAGGCGCCCCTCACCTAAGCATAGTCATTGAGACACAACGACGAAACGAGGAATCGGCCGCGCCGGCACGAACCCCGGGCGAAACAGCGCGGCCGCGGAAACAACATCCGGGCAAGAGCCGCGGCGGAATAATCCGTGGCTGGCAAAAAAAGGAGGAACATCTCATGGAAAACGACAAGACCTACGTAGACAGAATCGATGCAGGCCCGAACAATCCCCGCAACGGCGAAGGAGCATTCATCACGCTGAAGGACGGCAGGATACTCCATGCCTATGGTAAGTTTTATGGGCCTGGTGTCAGTGAGCCTCTAAAAGTAATTGATGATAACCTTTCCGCGAGGATCTGCGCCCGCGTTTCATCGGATAATGGCGTCACCTGGACAGACGACGACAGGGTTTTGGTCGATAATGAGGGCACAGTCAACACCAGGGATCCGAGTCTACTGCGCCTGCAGGATGGCAGGACCGCGCTCTTCTATATGCGCAATAGCGGCTTAGACGACGCTCAAATCTTCATGCGCACATCATCGGACGAAACCAGGACCTGGAGCGAGCCGGTCCGCGTTACCCAGGCACCTGGAGCTTTTTATTGCGTCAATGACCGGGTGATTCAACTGAAGAACGGGCGGATTGTGGCGCCGTGTGCCTTTTACCGCAATACGCGGAAGCCTAAGTCTATTACTGATTGGGGGGCTATGGATGAGCGTGGCCTAGTCATCTTCTACCTCTCGGATGACTGCGGGAAGACCTGGCGCGAGGCGGCTGACTGGCTGGCCTTGCCCAAGCATCCGTATATCGAGGAGCGTAACTACACGATCGAGGAGGCTAAGTCGCTCTTCACACACCGTTTAGTCCACCCGATGCCGTTCGGTTTCGGGCTACAGGAACCGGTAGTTGTGGAACTGACCACCGGTCAACTATGGGGATTGGCGCGAACGGACATTGGCCGTCAGGCCGAGTTCTTCTCCGATGACAACGGTGAGCACTGGACATTGCCGCAACCTTCGTGGTTCTGCTCGCCGTGCTCTCCGTTGTCCATGAAGCGGTTGTCCACCGGCGACCTCCTCGCCATCTGGAACGATCACGACCGACAGCAGTGGCATCATCTCCCACATCCCACTCCGGGGTTCGTCAGTCTGCGTACGCCGCTGGCGACTGCCATCAGCAGCGATGAGGGAAGGACCTGGAAGCATCGCCGGCTGCTTGAGGACGACCCGTACAATCCATCCAAAGTGCTCTGCTATACCGCGATCCACCAGGTTGGCGACCACGTGCTCCTGTCCTATTTCGATGGTGTCCAACCAGAGCGAAAATTCACTCAGGGGTACTGTGTCCGGCGCTTGCCGCTCGCGTGGTTCTATGAGAAGTAAGGAGATGTGACTATGGAAGAGGGAACAGGCACGCTATGGCGACCCTGGCGGATATTGACCCATGCCGCCGCCAGGCGCCTGTCCCTTGGAGCGTGCTCATGAAAGGAGTCAGCATGTTGAATCTGTCGCTCTTGAAAGAAACCACAATTGCCCACCGAACCATGGACCTCAACCGTATTCCGTCCGGGTTGAGAGTTGACGAAAACCTGGCCCTGGTGCTGGCCAGCCCGGCCATCTCCGGGAAGGTTGTGCACATTGCCAGCGACTGGCTCTATGAGACCCGCGCGACCAAAACCCCGGGGGGCGACTACCTGCTGATGTTCCCCACCAACACCCGGGAGCGGCCCACGGGCCCGGCCCACTACGGGCAGTCGGGGTGCGAAAAAACGAACGACATGGTCGCGTTTCGCTCCTCCGACCAGGGCAAGACATGGCAGGGGCCGACAGTCGCCTTTGACATCGACTACAACCAGCACGGCTTTGTCCCGCTGATCCCCAGGG
Organism: Planctomycetota bacterium; assembly: GCA_016872975.1. Classification (GTDB taxonomy): domain Bacteria; phylum Planctomycetota; class Phycisphaerae; order Sedimentisphaerales; family Anaerobacaceae; genus PLanc-01. The sequence continues at coordinate 772 of VGYL01000594.1, read as the reverse complement.
GATCGAAACGCATCTACGCCTTCGGCACCCAGCCGGTCTGGGACCAGTTCACCACCGAGCGCGGCCAGGGCGAGAACGCGCCGATCGGCTACCGCTACTCCGATGACGACGGCCATCACTGGAGCGAGGTGCGCCTGATCCGGCCGCGGAACGATCCCGGCTTCCGCGGCATGTCCGTGATGCGCATGTGCGAGACCGACTCCGGCGCCTGGATCCTCGGCACGCACGAGGGGGACTGGTCGTACAAGCCCGGTGTGATGTCGCGCCAGTACGTGTTGCGCTCCGAGGACCAGGGCAGGACTTGGACTTTGCTGCCGCACCCGCGCCACGGCGGCTGGTGTCTACTACAGTTCAACCGCATGGACGAGGGGCGGCCCATCAACCTGGGCGGCGGTGAGGTCTATCTGATGCTCCGCACCTGCGAAGGGCATCTGTGGTCCACGCGCAGCCTGGACGACGGCAAGACCTGGGAGGCCCCGGCGCCCACGCCCCTGGTGCATCCCGACGCGCCGCCGATGCTGTTCCATCTCTCCGACGGCAAGACCCTGGCCGCCTTCCATCACAACCGGTATAGCGAGAAAACGGGCGATTGGAGGTCAGATCTGGCGATGAACGACCGTTCCGAGATCTGGGTGTCGCTCTCGTCCGACGGCGGCCGCAGTTGGAGCGTGCCGCGCTTCGTCTTCGCCAACGCCGCCGCGCCGACGCCGGGAAAAAAAGGCTTTTTCAACTCGCAGTGCAGCTATGTTGACGCGTTCACCGACAACGGGCT
>VGYL01000593.1 GCA_016872975.1 Planctomycetota bacterium | reverse complement strand
TGGCCGATCCCAAGAGCCAGAAGGTCTGCACCGACTGCCACGGAAACCACCGCCTGCCCCAGCGCCGCTGCCGCTGGAAGTAGTCATGTCCCACCGGCAGGTCCGCAGTCCAGACGGCAACGAAACCGGGAGCCGAACGCCGTGACGCGTCCCCTTGATGCCATCGTGCGCCTCTTGTGGGCCCTCTTCCCGCCGTGGTTCCATCCCGCCAGACAGCACGATATTCCATAAAACAGCCGGCACCCATTGACATCCGTGACCGTCACGGGTAAGATGGCTTCGTCTCGCTACACGCCGTCCAACCACGGGCCAAAGTCTCGCTTCCTCTCGCTCATGAGGCCCGGACGGCGGGCCGGGTGCCGCCAAGTCACAGCTTCGTCTCATCCAAGTAGGTACCGGCGCCCGGCATTTGCGCCGGCACTACGGCTTGATCCGTCGTCCCCCGATCTTCCCTGGGTTTGAGAGGGAGGATGAGAAAGGGCTGGAGGCTCCATCTCCTGCCGGTCCGTTCGCAAACGTGTGTGCCAAGTGGGCGGCGCATTCTGCGCCTTCACGGCTTCGGCACCGACTTGGGTCCCTTTTGCATGCCGACCTCGGTGGTTTCTCACCCGCCCAGGAACGTCTTTTTGACCTCGTCGCTGCGAAGCAGGTTCTGCCCGGTATCGGTCAGCACAATCTCGCCGATGCTGAACACGTATGCTCGGTGGGCGATTTCCAATGCTTCTGAGGCATTCTGTTCGACCAGAAGGATGCTCGTTCCCTGTCCGTTGATTTCCCTGAGCTTATCGAAGATCAGTTCCAGATAGTTCGGGGACAGCCCCAGCGACGGCTCATCGGCCAGCAGGAGCTTGGGCTTGAGCATAAGGGCCCGGCCGATGGCCAGCATCTGCTGCTGGCCAGTCGAAAGCGTTCCGGCCTTCTGCCTTGTGCGTGCTTTGAGCGGCGGAAAGAGCGTGAGGACAGCATCCATGTCGTCGGCAACGGCTGCCGCATTCTTATTCGTATATCCCCCCATCTCCAGGTTCTCCAAGACCGTCATTGAGGCGAACACATGCCGGCCTTCGGGCACAAGCACCATGCCTCTGCCGACAAGCTCATGCGTCTTCAGGCCCCGGATACTCTTGCCCTCAAAAAGGATCTCCCCCGTGTCGATGGTGCCACCCATCGCCTCAAGCATCCCTGCAACGGCCCGCAGAGCCGTGGATTTGCCCGCTCCATTCGGGCCAATCATGGCGACGATCTCGCCCTTCTTCACGTCGAACGAGGCATTCTTGAGAGCCATTACCGGACCGTATCGGACACTAAGATCTCTTGCCTCAAGCAACACCCTGTCGCCTCCTGCCCAGGTAGGCTGTGATGACCGCCTCATTCTGCTGGATCTGCTTGGGTGTTCCCTCGGCGATCTTCTTGCCGTAATTCAGCACGATGATCCACTCCGCCAAATCCATGAGCGTTCGCATATCGTGCTCGATGAAGAGGATGGTCCTGCCGGAATCGCGTAACTCTCGCAGTATCCTCTTCATCTCAGGAATCATACCTGGAAACAACCCGGCAATCGGCTCGTCCAGAAGCAGCAGCTTGGGCTGGAGCGCCAGCGCTCGCGCGATTTCGAGCAGCTTGCGCTGTCCATAGGACAAGTTGCCGGCCAGTTCATCCCGCTTGGCCGTCAGCCCGACCATTTTCAGAAGCTCGACGGCCTTATCGGTGTTCTCCCGCTCCTCAGTCTTCATAGCCTTGCTCTGCCACAAAGCAGCCCAGAAGCTCTCCCCCCTCTCATATTTCAAGCCGAGCAGCACGTTCTCCAAGGCCGACATCTGGGGAAAGAGCCGGATATTCTGAAACGTCCGGCCGATCCCCAGGCGGGCGATCCTGTACGGGCTGAGGCGATTGATTCTGTGGCCGCCGAGATGAATATCGCCGTCATCCGCCCTCAGAAAACCGGTCAGAAGGTTGAACATAGTTGTCTTTCCGGCCCCGTTCGGCCCAATCAGAGCCGTGATACGACTGTTCTGTAGGCGGAAAGAAACGCCCTCAACGGGCTTGACGCCATCGAAGCTCTTACTCAACGCGCTCACAGACAGGATGGTCTGAGCCTCACTCATTGCCAGCGGTACTTCCCCAAAATCCCTTGCGGCCGTGCGAGCATCAGGATAACGAGCAGCAGGCCATAGATCATTTGCCGCAACGGGGCAGCCACGGAGCTTGGCATACCCAGGAACCGCAACAACTCCGGCAGGATCACAAGCACCGACGCCCCCACGAACGAACCCGCCAGACTCCCCATACCGCCGAAAACGACCATCAGCAGAATCGTAATCGACTCCATCAGTGTGAAGCTCGACGGATCGATGAAGGTGATGTAGTGGGCGTAGAGGCTGCCCGCAATTCCGGCGAAGAAGGCCCCCACGACGAACACGATGATCTTGTATCTGTTTACGTTCTTGCCCATCGCCAGCGCTGCTGTCTCATCCTCACGGATGCCCCTGAGGATTCTGCCAAACGGTGAAGTGACGACCCTGCGTATGACGAAGAAGGTCAAGGCCACAAACAGCGTCACAAGCAGCAGGTACGACCATACGGCGGACAACTGAAGCCCAAAGAGTGAGAACCCCGGTATCCCCGGCAGCCCCATCGGCCCGCGTGTCAGACCCACCCAGTTCTTCGCCACAGAATAGACGATGACACCCAGGCCAAAGGTAGCCAAGGCTAGGTAATCGCCCTTCATCCGCAGAGAGGGTGCCGCGACAACGACGCCCAGAACAGCCGCCGTACAGGCCCCGACCAACAGTCCGATCCAGGGTGGTACCCCATAGTTCAACGCGAGCAATGATGAGGCATAAGCCCCAACGCAGGAGAATGCTGCATGCCCTAGATTCGCCAAGCCCGTATAGCCGAGCACCAAGTTCAGACTCAGCGTCAGGATCATGTAGATTCCAGTTATCACGAGGATGTGCAGGAAGTATTCCATGCTACAACCATTCCCCCCGAACCTTCACCCCCATGATCCCGCTTGGCCGGACCAACAGGAACACAATAAGGATCGCAAACGCGATGGCATCTTTCCATCCCGCAGATATCTTCCAGATCCCGATATTCTCGCCTATACCCAGGAAGAGCCCACCAATCATTGCGCCAGGAATACTGCCGATCCCACCAATGATAGAGGCTATCATCCCCTTAAGAATCGCATTCATCCCCATCGTGGGCTCAATGTTCGTCTCATAGGCCACCAGCATGCCTGCCACCCCGGCGAGCGCTGATCCGATCCCAAACGCCAACATGATGATCCGTTCCGGATTGATCCCGACAGCACTCGCTCCCAGACGATCATCGGCTACTGCCCTTGTCGCCTTGCCAAGTCGCGTCTGTTGAACGAGTAGCCACGCCCCAATTCCAATAACTGAAGAAGCGGCGAGAATGAGAACCTGCATGTCTGTGATCACTGCGCCGAGAACATGACGGCCCTCCTTCACAGGGCCGGTACGAATCGTCAGTATCTGGGCACCATAGATCAGTTGCAGGAGATTCTGAACGACAACGAATACGCCGAATGACGCGATCAGGAAGACGAGAGTAGGTGCCTTCTGTCTGCGCAAAGGATCATATACTAGCACTTCAATCCCGACGCCTACGCAGGCCGCCGTAATTCCTGCGAGGAAAAACGCCACCAGCGGCGACCAACCCCAATGGAGCACGACACTGTAAGCGACGTAAGCTCCCACAGCGTATACCGCGCCGTGCGCAAAATGAAAGAACCGCGCTGTGCGGTATATGATGGCAAACCCCAACGCCGTGAGACCATAGATACTGCCAACTGTAACACCATTGACAAGAAGTTGTGAGAACATAGCGGCTTCTAATCATCCCATTGAATGCCCCCGGGAAAACCATAATCATCGCGAATGGTCTGCCGCACATCTTCGACGCCCGAGTCATCCCTATCGAACCTATAGGAACTCGATCTTCCGAAATGCATCTCCACGAAGAGATAATGCAAATGTGTCATTCCTTGTGTTGTACAGTCGGTCTCCCATGGCTGCATCTTCTGGTCGAATGCATGTTCATCAAGGAAGTTGCCGGCTATGACTCTATCCCTGAGATTACTGATGTACGCCGACAGAGGCAATGGGTCCTTCAGTTGTGTTACAGAAATCGCCACGCTCTGGCCAACAAATGTGTCCTGGAGCAACTTGCCCACCAGCGTTTCTGACCCGGCATCCCCCAACGACATAGTTACCATCTGGAAACATCCCTGCGGCAATATGTTATCCCTAACACCGCGGAGGATCTTGCTGATTACGGTTGTTCCATGTGGTCCACCATTTGAGTGAAGGTAATAAGGGATGCCTTCGGGTATCGGGAGAAACGGTGGGTTCGTACATATAAGGTCGAATCTAGGCACGGATTGGTCCCTCAGCGGCTCGTAGGTGTCCCCAACGTAGAAATGCACCTTATCCTCGACGCCATTGATGATGGAGTTTCGGATTGCGTACTCCTGAGCCTTCGGGTTAATATCAGTGCCGTAAACCCTGCACGCTCCCTTCAGAGCTGCCTTAATCGAAAAGATGCCTGATCCGAAGCCAATATCGAGAACATGGGCTCCCGGTGCGGCCTTCAGTCTCTGTGACAGGAAAAGGTTCTCGTGAAAGACGGGGAACACTCTATCCCTTTCGTACAGCTCATGGAAATCCGTCAAGATGAAAGCGTCATCAAGCGGAAGGTCGTACCTCGTGATGTTGGCAGAGAATAGTCGAAGAATTGGGCTTCCAGGGGCCTTTTTGCCGATCTGTTATGTGTCTGATAAC
>VGYL01000592.1 GCA_016872975.1 Planctomycetota bacterium | reverse complement strand
CCGTCCGCCGAAGTCGCTGCCGCGGTCGCCGGGCCACCACAAGGAGTGGGTCGAGGCCTGCAAGGCGGGCAAGCCCGAGGACGCCAAGAGCGGCTTCTGGTGCGCCGGACCGTTCACCGAGGCCCTGCTTGTCGGCAATCTGGCGGTGCGGCTGCAGAAACGCGTCGAGTGGGATTCCGCGACGATGCGCTCGCCGAACTGCCCCGAGGCGGACAACTACATCACCAAGTTCTATCGCGCCGGTTGGGATCTCGTGTAGGTGTAGGGTGGGGCTTGCCCCACCATGACCCGGCGCGAGTCAGGTCGTTAGTTCTCGGGCCCGGGGCGCTGAGCGCAGGCCCCCCGGTTTCTTTTCCAGGAGGGCTTTTCATGGCAGTGAGTCAGCCGGGCCGCAGGGAGGATAGGCAGCGTTCTACGGGGACTGCGTTTCACACGTTCCGAGACGATCGAGATAGTTTGCCGCGCTCGGCCAGCCTCACTCGCAATGACATGCAGCGGCCAGTTCTGCCATTGCGACAACCGCCGGCTATGTCATTGCGAGGAGCGCAGCGACGAAGCAATCTCCTGGCGTCAGCCGCGGGACTTCCGAAACGCGGTCCTGGGGGCGGCGTTTCCCGGCGCGAATTCATAAAGGGCACTGCGGCCGTCGCGGCATTTACTGTTGTGCCTCGCCATGTCCTGGGTGGGCCGCGACAGATTCCGCCCAGCGAGAAGCTCAATATCGCCGGCATCGGTGTGGGCGGGCAGGGGGCCTGGGACCTGCAAGGGGTCAGCAGCGAGAACATCGTCGCCCTGTGCGACGTGGACCGCCGGCACGCCGCCCAGACGTTCCAGAAGTTCCCCAACGCCAGGCAGTACTCCGATTTCCGGGTGATGCTGGAGACAGAGGATAAGAGCATCGACGCCGTCGTGGTGGCGACGCCGGACCATACGCATGCCGTAGCGTCCATGATGGCCGTCAAGATGGGCAAGCACGTCTACTGCGACAAGCCTTTCAACCACGAGAGCTATCCGCAGGCGTCGATCGTACGCTGCGAGTTCCCCGCGCGGGAGGGTCTGCCGCCGGTCGAGCTGACCTGGTACGATGGCGGGCTGATGCCGCCCCGGCCGCCGGAGCTGGAACCGGGACGCCGGCTGGGCGACAAGCTGGGCGGCGTGATCTTCGTCGGCGATTCGGGCAAGCTGATCTGCGACAGCTACGGCAACAGTCCGCGCCTGATCCCGGAAACGCGGATGAAGGAGTATCCGCGGCCCGAGCGGACTATCCCGCGCTCGGCGGGGCACCACAAGGAATGGATCGAGGCCTGCAAAGGCGGCCGGCCCGCCGGCTCGAATTTCGACTATGCCGGCCCTCTGACCGAGATGGTTCTGCTGGGCAACATCGCGGTTCGCATGAGCCTCAAAACACAGGAAAAGGGTCTGCGCCTGGCCTATGATGGGCCGAACATGCGGATCACGAATCTGCCCGAAGCCAATGAGTTCCTCCACCGCCAGTACCGACAAGGGTGGACGCTGTGAGGTGCCCAGTAGCATGGGCGTCCCGCCCATGAGTATCCACGGGCGTCCCGCCCGTGCAGGCAGGGCCGCGACGGCCCTGAGATTCATGGGCAAGATGCCCATGCCACGATGCTCTTACGAGCACACTACAAACCAAGGAGCTACAGAGATGAAGACGAGAAGAGAGAGTAAGCTGTCCCGCCGGGGCTTCCTGGGAACGGCCGCGGCGGCGTTCACTGTCGTGCCCCGGCACGTCCTGGGTGGGGCGGGGAATGTGCCGCCCAGCGAGAAGCTCAACATCGCCGGGATCGGCATCGGTGGGCGGGGCGAAGGGGATCTGGACGAGTGCCGCAGCGAGAACATCGTCGCCCTGTGCGATGTGGACGAGAAGCATGCCGCCCGGGTCTTCAAGAAGTATCCGAACGCCCGGAAGTGGACGGACTTCCGCAAGATGCTCGACGAGCAGAAGGACATCGACGCGGTGGTCATTGCCACGCCGGACCATACGCACGCGGTGATCGCGATGGCCGCGATCAGGCGGGGCAAGCACATCTACTGCGAGAAGCCGCTGGCCCACAGCATCTGGGAATGTCGCCAACTTACCGAAGCGGCCCGTGCGGCCAAAGTCGCGACGCAGCTCGGCAACCAGGGCCAGGCCTCCGAGGGCAACCGGCTGGTCTCCGAGATCATCTGGGACGGCGCGCTCGGTACCGTTCGCGAGGTGCACGCCTGGTGCAACCGGCCCATCTCGCCGCGCGGAATCGAGCGGCCGAAGGACACGCCGCCGGTGCCCGCGACGTTGGACTGGGACCTGTGGCTTGGCCCCGCCAAGTCGCGCCCGTACCACCCGACGTACACGCCTTTCAGTTGGCGCGGCTGGTGGGACTTTGGGACCGGCGTCCTCGGCGACATCGGCTGCCATCAGCTCGATCCGGTCTTCCGGGCGTTGAAGCTGGGCTATCCCACCACCGTGGAGGCCTGCTCCAGCAACATGGATGAGCCACCCGCCGTCCGGGAGGAAACGGCTCCGAAGGCGTCCATTGTCCGCTACGAATTCCCGGCCCGGGAGGGTCTGCCGCCGCTGATGCTGACCTGGTACGACGGCGGGCTGATGCCCCAGCGGCCTCTGGAGCTGGAGGAAGGCCGCAAGTTTGGCGAAGCGGACGACAACCTCTTCGTCGGCGACAAGGGCAAGATGCTGGGCTATCGGCTGATCCCGGAGACGCGGATGAAGGAGTACGGCAAGCCGCCCCAGAAGATCGCCCGCTCGCCCGGTCATCACAAAGAGTGGCTCATCGCCTGCAAGGGCGGCCCGGCGGCCCGGGCCAACTTCGACTGGGCGGGCCCGCTGACCGAGGCGGTCCTGGTGGGTAATATCGCCCTGAAAATGGAAAAGCAACTCTATCAGAAGGGCCTCAAACTGCATTATGATGGCCCGAACATGCAGGTGACGAATCTGCCCGAGGCCAACCGGTACATCCGCGATGAGTACCGGGCAGGCTGGAGCTTATAGTAGCACGGGCATCCTGCCCATGCTACGATACGTGTTGTAACGCAGGGGTTTTTGGCGCAATTTTTGGTGTGAGGAGTAGTACTGTGAAAGACAAACAGTTGACACGACGTGATTTTGTGGGTGCGGCGGCCGGGGTGGCGGCGTTCACCGTGGTGCCGCGGCACGTGCTGGGCGGTGCGGGCCAGACGCCCCCCAGCGAGAAGCTCAACATCGCCGGCATCGGCGTCGGCGGCCGCGGGGCGGGCAACATGCAGGCCCTGGAGAGTCAGAACATCGTCGCCCTGTGCGATGTGGACTGGCGCAACGCCCGCGGGACCTTCAAGAGGTATCCTGATGCCCGGCAGTACAAAGACTTCCGCGTGATGCTCGACAAGGAGGACAAGAACATCGACGCGGTGATGGTCGCGACGGCCGACCATTGCCACGCGCCGGCCTCGCTGGCGGCGATCCGACGCGGCAAGCACGTGTACTGCGAGAAACCCCTGACGCACACGGTGTACGAGGCTCGCCTCATGGCCGAAGAGGCCCGCAAGCACAACGTGGCGACCCAGATGGGCAACCAGGGCCAGGCGGAGGACGGGGTTCGCCGTCTGTGCGAGATGATCTGGGCCGGCGCGATCGGCCCGGTGCGCGAGGTGCACGTCTGGACCGACCGGCCCATCAACGGGACCAACAAGTGGTATTGGCCGCAGGGGGTGGAGCGCCCGGCCGAGACGCCGCCGGCGCCGGAGACGCTCGACTGGGATTTGTGGCTCGGTCCGGCTCCCGTGCGTCCGTACAACCCGGCGTATGTGCCGTTCAAGTGGCGCGGCTGGTGGGATTTCGGCACCGGGGCCCTGGGCGACATCGGCTGCCATGCCATCGATCCCGTTTTCCGGGCGTTGAAGCTCGGATACCCCGCGAGCGTGGAGGCCTGTTGCACGCTGGTCAATCACGAGACGTATCCGGTGGCCGCGCGGGTGAGCTATGAGTTCCCCGCCCGGGGCGAGCTGGTGCCGGTCGTCCTGCACTGGTACGACGGCGGAATGCGGCCGCCCCGACCTGCCGAGTTGGAGGACAGCCGTCGGTTGGGCACCAACGGCGCCCTGTTCATCGGCGACAAGGGCAAGATCCTCAATGGCCGCCTGATCCCGGAAGCCCGGCAGAAGGAGTTCGGCGCACCCCCGCAGAAGCTGGAACGCTCGCCCGGTCACCATCAGGAATGGATCGACGCCTGCAAGGGCGGCAAGCCCGCGGGCTCGAACTTCCCCGACCACGCCGGCCTGTTGGCCCAGGTGGTCTTGATGGGCAACATCGCCCTGCGCCCGGTCCTGAAAGAAGACAAGTACTTCGGCACGAAGCTGCTCTGGGACGCCAAACAGTTCAAGTTCACGAACGTGCCCGAGGCGAACCAGTTCCTGACCAAGGAATACCGCGCCGGCTGGGGCCTGTAATTGATGAAGGATGATTGCTGATTGATGATTGCCGGGTGTTATGCCCACACTGGCACAGGCATGACACCCGGTCTTGTGACGAGGGACGGGCGTGGAGAAGAATAAGAGAGTATCGCGCCGGGAGCTGCTTGGGAGTGCCGCGGGCGCGGTGGCGGCGTTTTCGATCGTGCCGAGCCACGTGCTGGCCGGAGCGGCGGGGCAGCGGCCCAGCGACAAGCTCAATATCGCCGCCATCGGTTCCGGCGGCATGGGCGGCGGCAATATCAACGCGTGCAGCACGGAGAACATCGTCGCCCTGTGCGACGTCGATGACCGGCATGCGGCGGGGACGTTCAAGAAGTACCCCAATGCGAAGACCTATCGC
>VGYL01000591.1 GCA_016872975.1 Planctomycetota bacterium | reverse complement strand
CACCAGGCCCCGTGTCACGGGAAAAACCGGTGGGGCAAGCCCCACCCTACAGACAAGCAGGAGTGCGAAATGAAGGTCAAAGACATCGCGGCCGCGGTCGAGAAGATCACGCCGCTCGGTCTGGCCCAGCCGTGGGACAATGTCGGTCTGCTGGTCGGCAGTCCCGAGCAGAACGTCAAGAACGTGCTCTTGACGATCGACGTGACGCAGGCGGTGGTGGCCGAGGCGAGGGATCTCAAGACCGATCTGATCCTGAGCTATCATCCGGTTATCTGGGACGGCCTCAAGAAGATCCGGACGGACGGCCCTTCGAAGACCGTGCACGAGTTGATCCGCGCGGGGATCTCGGTCTTTTCCATCCACACGGCCCTCGATGCCGTTGGCGGCGGCGTCAATGACGGCTTGGCCGAAATCCTGGGGATTCACGACGCCAAACCCATCGGCGATTACATCCAGTACTCGCCCCAGGATTTCTACAAGTTCGTGGTGTTCGTGCCGGTCGAGGCGATGGCCCGGGTGGCCAACGCGGTCTTCGAGGCCGGGGCGGGCTGGATCGGCAACTACCGCAACTGCGGCTTCAGCGCCGAAGGCACCGGGACCTTCCTGCCGTTGGAGGGAGCCCAGCCGACCATCGGCCGGCAAGGCCAGTTCGAGCAGGTCCACGAGGCCCGGTTCGAGACGATCGTGCCGGCGGACAAGGTCCAGGCGGTAGTCGAAGCCATGAAGAAGGCCCACCCCTACGAAGTGCCGGCCTTCGACATCTACGAGCTTTTCGATTATGCGAGCCGGTTCGGCCTGGGAAGAATCGGAATGCTGGCCCGGCCGCTGCGTCTGGATCGGATCATCGAGGCGGTGAAGAGCCGGACCGGGGCCAAGGCGGTCGGTCTGGTGGGCGACCAAAAGCGGCTCGTGCGCAAGGCCGCCGTCTGTGCGGGCACCTGCGGCGCGATTCTCAATCAGATCATCGCCGCCGGCGCCGACCTGTACCTGACCGGCGAGTTGAAGCACCATCAGGCACTGGCTGCCCAAGAGGCCGGCCTGACCTGCATCTGCCTGAGCCACACCGTCTCGGAACGGTTCATCCTCAAGAAGCTGGCCGGACAGATCAGAGAACTGACGGCCGGAATCACGATCCGGGTCAGCAGGAAGGACGCCGACCCCTTCACGTGGAAGAATGTTTGACGTTTGAACTTCTCGCTCTCGATCGCGTAGAATCCTTCAAGCGGAGGGTCATCGATGCATTGCTTTTGGGAGCGTAGAAGTCACTGTGAAACGAAGACACGCGAGACGACGACACAAAACGGACACGTCCAGATCGGCGCCGAAGGTATCCCAGATGGTCTGGGAATTCGCCGGTACGTTCATCGGGTCGGGCCAGACGCTGGAAGACCGGCAAGACCGTCTCACTGCCGCGTGCAGCGCCTGGAATATGGCGTGCACTCCCCCCGAGGCGCACGAACGGTTGCTCCGCCAATACGTCGAGAGCTGTCGCTCGTATAATCCCGACGCGACCGACGAGAAGCTCTCCGATGTCCGCCGGGTTATGGAAAAGCTGATGCGAAACAAACTGGCTCTCTTTCCCACCGTGCGCAAGCAGATCGTTGGGGCACAGTTGTCGCGGGCGGCGGGAAAGGATCGCATCGACGTAGTGTCGGCAACGTTCATATAGGAGACCGTCGCCACGTCGGCTCGACCGACCGCCGAAGGCGGCGGCAGTACCCTCCCCTCGACGGCTTTCTGCCACGTCGCCACGACCGCCGGCGCGGTGGCGACCAGCACGACCCGGTCGAAGCCCATGTATGCGATCTTGCTCAAGTTTGAAGACCGAGTTGAGAGTCCGAACTTGACACTTCACGGCGGAAACTTCAAACTGAGCCTATGACAGACGAAAGCAAAGAAGTGCTCAGCGCGCCCGAGGAAGATCAGGCTACGCTCGAACCCGCGGATACGCTGGCAGAAGAGCAGGTGTCCGAGCCGGACGTGTCCGACGATACAGGAGAGCCTGTACCGGAGACCGCCGAGCCCGCGGGCGAGGGCCAAGAGGCCGTGCCGCAGGCTGATCAGCCCGTCGGTGAAGAAGAGACGACCGGCGACGAGATGGGGGCACCGGTGCCGGAGAGCGAGCTCCCGGAGGGCACGGATGTGCCTCTGACCCAGGGAGAGCGCGATATCGATCGAGTGATCGGCGTCCTGCTGGGCGAGCCGCAGGAAGCCGAACCGCAGGAGGACAGAGAACAGGCGACAGAGGACGGAGAACAGGAGGCGTCCGCCCCCGACAATCCGTCCGCCGACCTCGGTCCTGCGTCCTCCGAGCCGGAGCCGGCGCCGACGGTGGAGTCGGTGCTGGAGGCGATCCTGTTCGCGACGGACGAGCCGCTCACGGACGGCAAGCTGGCGAGCATCGTGGAGACGACGGTCAAGCAGGTCCGCACGAGCATCGAGAATCTCAACGCCCGGTACACCGCCGAGAACCACGCCTTCCGCATCGAGCAGATCGCCGGCGGTTACCAGATGCTGACGCTGAACACCTACAACCCGTGGCTCAAGAAGATGCTGCGGGTCCGCAGCGACAGCAAGCTCAGCCCCGCCGCGATGGAGACGCTGGCGATCATCGCCTACAAGCAGCCGATCATCCGGGCCGACATCGAGGCGATCCGCGGCGTGGCCGTCGGCGATGGTCTCCGCAACCTCATGTACAAGGGCCTCGTCAAGATCACCGGCCGGGCCGAAATCCTCGGCCGGCCCATGCTCTACGGCACGACCAGGAAGTTCCTCGAAGTCTTCGGCCTCAACACGCTCAAGGACCTCCCCAAAGTCGAAGAACTCAAAAACCCCGACCGGGGATAGCCGCTGGCAGGCATCGAGCACGCTGACGTTTTGCGCGAACCGCACGCAGGACCGCAGCAAGCCAGGAAAGTAATGATCCCTTCTTACTTCAGTTCCACCGACCAGTAGGCGTGGTCGAGGAACTGCTTCCAGGAGCGGTAGCGCTGGTGGCCGAGGTGGATGTGCAGCAGGGGGCTGTGCTTGGGCTTGACGGGCTTGTGGATGAGGGCCATGCCGGCCTGCTTGGGAGTCCGGCCGCCTTTTTTCACGTTGCAGTTGGCACAGGCGCAGACGATGTTCTCCCACGTGGCCTTGCCGCCCATGGTGCGAGGGATGACGTGGTCCAGGGAAAGCTCGGTAGTGGGGAAGCGCTTGCCGCAGTACTGGCAGTGGTTCTTGTCGCGGGCGAAGATGTTGCGGCGGTTGAACTTGACCTCGGTGTGCGGCAGGCGGTCATACCCCAGGAGCCGGATGATCCGCGGCACCGCGATGTAGAAGTTCACCGTCGAGACCCAGTCGTGGGCGTCCGGCTCGAACTCATACCGGAACCGGCTGACCTCGCACCAGCTCTTGAAGTCATAGTTGGCGTAGGTGTCCTTCTCGTACGAGACGACCTCCGCCAGGTCGCGGCACAGCAGGGAAAAGGCACGTCTCGCACCGACGATGCGGATGGCCATGTAGTGTTTGTTGAGGACCAGAACACTACAATCAAGACCGGATTGACACTCACCATCGATCATAGGTCTTCTCTTACAGCTTGACATTATAGGCCCATCCGGCCTTGGCTGCAAGAGGTATCCTCGGCTGTCCGGCGGTAATTCGTTCGGTGACCGGGAACCGCCAACCACACGGCTGCGTTTCCGAAGCTCCGTCCGCGGGAGCGGACACACGAACCACAGGACTGCCTTTCAACCTCCTCCGGACCTCCCCGGTTACGGCGCGGTCTGTCTTTCCGAAGGGGGCTTGGCGATCACGTTCGTCGCCCGCAGCCCCTTCTCCCCCTCGACGATATCGAACTCGACCGCATCGCCCTCGTCCAGCGTCTTGAACCCGTCGCTGGCGATGCTGGAATAGTGCACAAACACGTCGCGCCCGTCCGAGGTCCCAATGAATCCATATCCCTTGCGGGCGTTGAACCATTTGACCTTGCCTTCGGACATATAGCCCCTCACATGCCCGGCTTCACCCGCGCCGCGGCACGGGCCGAGACCGTGAGGTTCTCCCGCAGGAGCCGGCCCATCTTGAATTTCACCGTCCGTTTCTTCGGTACGTCCACCCGCGCGAGTGTCTTGGGGTTCTGGGCGGTCCGCGAAGCCCGCGTCCTCGTCTCGAAAACACCGAAGTCTCGGAACTCCAGCCGATTGTCCTGGCACAGCTCGGTAACGATCTCGTCGAGAAAGGCCTGGATGATACGCTTGACGGAGACTCGCTTGGCTTGCGTGCGCTCGGCAATGCGATCAATGAGTTCCTTCTTCGTGACTGTCGACATAGAGTACCTCACTGGAAGAAAAGAGCGAAACCGACGCGGGCGCCCTCACGCGACGAGTCGCATTGGGGGCTCCAAGACGCCCTTCTCGGCGAATGCTAATCTTCTGCAAACCACTATACAACAAAGACTTCGATGCGGCAAGCACATTCAGCCAAAAATTTTCCGCCGCGCCGCTGGCCGCCGGGATGCGCCGCGCGCCGGGGCATAGGAACATGGATACCCTACGAGGGCGCGGTGTGTGATAGGCACCCTACGAAAGACGATGAGAATATCGCCGTGGGCGTACGCCGATTGCCCCGGCATTTGCGCACACGGTGGTTGACCGACAGCGCCCGCGACGGCATAATGACCGATCGTCGAACGGCTGCGGGTCACGTCGGGCGTTACGTCAGACATCGGACGCCCCACGAAACTCGCAACCGTTGGACGCCGGACGATTCTCACAGGAAGGATCAATTGCGGATAGGATAGGAGTCGATGCCCGAGAACAGAACCGCCA
>VGYL01000590.1 GCA_016872975.1 Planctomycetota bacterium | reverse complement strand
CAAGGCCGAAGGCCTTGGCGATGGCCTCTCAACGCTGCCACCCCATTGTCATCAAGCGTGAGCAAAACAACAACAAGCGTGCGGGCTGTCCGGATGGAGCGACTCAGGAAGCGGCAGTCCCAGGGCGACCTTCTCATCCTCCTGGCGGAACACCGACCCGCAGCCGGCCGCAAGCTGTTGCAGCTTGGCGAGATCGGCCTCCGTGATCGGCCGGTACGACTTGGCGGCCTCGATGCACTTGTCCGTCAGATCGAGATACGAGACCGGAACCGTGGTGACGACCCCCGGCTGCGAGAGGGCAAAGCGCAGCGCCAACTCGATCTCGTCGTCTTTCTCCAGGGGCCGGTACCACCACTTGCGCGTCCGCTGGGCCCCCTGGGGCCACGCGCCGGCGTAGATCGCCTTCATGGCCAGCACGGCCGTGCCGCGCTCCTGGGCCGTCTCGACGACCGCCTTGCCGAAGCCCCAGTTCATGTAATCGACATAGCTGAGGGGGAACATGACAGAGGCGAATTGGAAGCCCTTCAGCATCTCCAGGGCCCCCTTCGTCGTGTGAGCGGAGAAGCCGATATGCTTGATCTTGCCCTCTTCCTTGGCCTTGAGGAAGGTCTCGATCGCCCCGCCCGGCCCCAAGGCCGTCTTGACCTCCTCCGGGGTGCGGATATGGTGCATCTGGTACAGGTCGAAGTAATCGGTCTGGAGACGTTCCAGCGACCGCTCCAGTTCCGTGCGGGCGCCGTCCTTGTCCCGCATTTTCGTCTTGCAGGACAGGAAGATCTTGGTGCGGTCGAGGCCCTGCAAGGCCGGCCCCATCTTGACCTCGGCGCTGCCGTAAGCCGGAGCCACATCGAAATGATTGATGCCCTGCTCGAAGGCCCGGCGCACGCCGGCCGTGCTTTCCTCCTGGCTCAACTGGTTCAGGGCCAGACCCGGGAAGCAAACAATCGAAACCTTCTCCCCGGTCCGCCCCAGCACACGTCGCGGCAGGCCGGCAACGCTGTCTTCGCCGCCCGTACTCGACGTCTGGCCGGCCAGAAGCGTCTGTGACGCCAGCGCATAGCCGCCGGCCACCGTACCCGCCGCTTTCAGGAACTCTCGTCTCTCCATGATGATCCCCTTCATGACCGATTCGCACAAATATGCTTACAATTCTGCCCGTGAACTTGGCACCGGGCATGCTCATTGTACGGCCCGGTGCGAATCCTGACAACCATCAATCCGAGCGTGGGGTGCATGGCCGTTCCGGCGCGGGCACGTGCAGCCGTTCGGAGTCCCGCATTCACGCGCGTCGAGCCGGTGTAGATTGCCGCGCTCGGCGAGCCTCGCTCGCAATGACATCGGGCGCCCCAGTATATCATTGCGAGGAGCTTCAGCGACGAAGCAACCTCCTCCTTGTAGTCTCAGGACTTGCGAAATACGGTACTGGGCGCGGGAGCCGCTCTCCGCGTAGGGCGAACCAGAGGGTTCCTAGGGCACCGAAGGCGAAGGCTGTCATCAGGTTCAGGGCGGGGCTGTGGCGCCAGAGCAGGGCGCCGCCGAAAGCCGCCGCCGAGACCACCACGTCGCGCAGGAGATAATAGAGGCCGAATATGCCGGCCTTGCGGTCCTCGGGCGCCAGATCCATGATCAGGGCCTTGCGCGTCGGCTCGCCGAACTCCTTGAGCCCCCGCAGGACGAACGCGCCCGCCAGCGGCCAGAAGGAGCGGGAGAAGTACAATACGAGCGGGAACAGCGTGAAGAAGATGAAGGTCATCACCACAAAGGGCTTCTTATGGCTGCGGTCGGCCAGCCAGGCGACCGGCACGTAGATCAGCATGGCGGTGGTCATCTCGATACTGCGGAGCAGGCCGAACTGCACCGCGGTAACCGGGCCGGGGTCGCGCTGGGTCCCCACCGCCCAGACGACCACGAACGCATAGGGAATCTGCTCGCAGAACCGCACGAGGATGTCGCTGACTAAGAGGTTGCGCAGGTCGCCGCTCATGAACTTCCACAGCCGCAGCGGATTGCGTTGGGCGGCCGGCATCGTCGCCTTCCGGGGCGGGTCGTCCTCAATGAGCCGTTGCTGAAGTACAGCAGCCAGAATGGCCATCATCAGCGCGCCCACGAAGGCCAAACGCACCCCCAACGCGATGCCCCAGAAGGCGATGAACACCCCGCCGACCACCGGTCCCAGCGCCATGGGCACGCGGCGCACCAGCGAATGGACGGACACGCCCATCGTCCGCTTGTTCTTGGGCAGGACGCGGGCGACCAGGCTCATGGTCGCCGGCAGGGAAATCGCGGTCCAGGATAGAAACAGGGCCGCCGCCGCCAGCACCACCGGCCAGGACGGCACGAGGATCACGACCAGGAACCCCACCATGGACACGAGGTTGAAAACCAGCAGCGCCCGCTTGGTGCCAAGTCGATCGGACAGGTAGCCGCCCGGGAACGCATACAGCGCGCCCAGCAGGTTGTCCATGCCGTTGAGGAATCCGACCGAGAGAAAGCCGCCCCCCAACGAGAGCAGGTAGAGCGGCAGGAACTGCTCGGCCATGTGCTCGCCCATCCCGACGAGAATGACCATGCTCAGCAGTCCCACGATGCTGCGCCGCAGCCCCAGGAACTCGACGAGCCGTCCCACGCGTGAACCGCGCGGTACATCCGCGCCGGCGTCGCGCCGCGCATTCATTGGAATATCTTCTTGAGTCATCTCTTTTCTTTCCAACGATCCGCTCAAAGGCTAAGAGGAGTCTTCCGGATGGCAGGAGACCGGCAGGTCTCGTTCGTAGTGGCGTCGTCAGACGCTATCTTCATGCTCTTACGAGCACACTACAAACGGGATCGGGCCATCCCCAAGTCCGGAGGACCCCTGCCACGCGTCTTAGCTTTTGAACGGGTCCTTGTTTCTCTCAGGCTATCCATGGGCAGCAACGGGGCGACCTCAAGCCGTCACCAGCCTGTCGGAGTCGCGGACGATCTCGTAGTGGGTGATCACCATGCCGAGTTTCATTTGTCTTCTCCTTTTCGGCCGCAGAGTCCGTAATGGTACGGCGGCAGATCGATGATGTCATTCACGAGGATGAAGCCTGCTTCCTCGATCCAGCGACGGCAGTCGGCCGGCCGCGGCCGGATCGTCAGCGATGGTCCCCGCGGCGTGTTGGGGTCGTAGTTCCAGTGGATCACGCCCACGCGCCCGCCCGGCCTCAGGATGCGCCACGCCTCGCGTAGCAAGTGCAGGGGCTCCTCCGCATGCAGAATGTTGAACAGCATCGCGTAGTCGACGGACTGGGGCTCCAGCCCGGTGCCTTCGCCAAAGAAGTGGCGCTGGCGTGCCACGACGTTCGTCAGGTTCGCAGCCCGCGCCTTGGCCCTCGTCGCGGCGATCATCTCCGGCTCGATGTCCAGCGCGTACACCGTCCCCTTCACCCGCCGCGCCGCCGGGATCGTGAACGTTCCGTAGCCACAGCCGAAGTCCACCGCGTCGCGCACGACACCGGTCAGCCCCACTGCCGTCAGGACGGCGTCCGGGTCAAAGAATGTGGTCCACAATTCCTCCTCCGGCATATCGCTTTCCCGCCCCTTGGTCATAGTCGGTTCCCCTTTTCATGCTTGCCCAGGACCACTTCGCGATGGAGTTCCTCGACCTGCCGGCGCACCAGCGCAAGCACCTTTCGGCCGCTGGGGGTCAGTGAGTATTCCTTGCGGGCGCGGGGGCCGCCGCCGGGAGTGGTCTTGCACTTCAGCCAGCCGCGTTCCTCCAGTCTGGCGAGCAGCGGGTAGATGGTCCCCGGGCTGACGTCGTAGCCGTGGCGGCGCAGCTCCCGCAGCATCCACTGGCCCACCACCGGGCCGTGCGACGCATGGTGCAGAATATGCGCCTTCCAGAATCCCAGAAGGATTTCGCGCTGCACCGCTTTCACATCGTCTTCATTCATAGCGTCTTTCCAATCCTGTTATTACGGTTATCGTAATCGGCGGCCGTAATATGGTCAAGCGGCAAATCTCACATGAATTGTGACGAGCGAGATCGGTAACGTGTGCGGGGAGTTGCTGCGGGCCTTTTCCGGGGTTCGGAGTTCCGCCCAATGAGTTTTGACGAGCAAGTTCGGTACTGTGTAGGGTGGGGCTTGCCCCACCGCTTTCCTTGGGTCCGGCTTCCCGGTGGGACAAGCCCCACCCTACAACCACACGTTGCCTGGCGCGAGGCACATCGGCGAAACGACGGGGGCGGCGCGAGTACCGGTTTTGTCCGTCAAAGTTCATTAGGCGGGTCCAACAGTCCGACCTTCCTCTTTCTCCGTGCTCACAGGAGGTGGAGCCGGCTGCGCCGGAAGACTCTCAGACCCGCCTGAAGGCGGAACTCCGAACCAGACCAACTCCCAACGCCGGGCTGGATTACAGATCGTGTTCGTCCGGATTCAGTAGGTCGCTTGAGCCGGTTCACGAGGACACGGCCACCGGTGCGGAGGTCTGGGGCATGATTCGGCCGCAGTCGGAGCCGTCCAGGGAGAGACAGGACAAGTGCTCGGTGACCCGGCCGCTGATCCAGACGGGACCGCCGTAAGAGCAGATTGTCTTGTAGAGGGGGAGCTTGTCGGGGAAGAAACTGGCCTCGATCAGGCCGGTAGCGTCCTCGATCGTCACAAATCCCATGACGCGATTGTCGCTCGTCCGCGCCCGGCGGGCCGCGGCGACGAATCCCGCGACCGTGATCCTCTTGCCAATGAACCCTTGCAGCCGGTCGGCCGGGACATAGTGCTTGGGAAGCAGCACGGCCGGGTGCAGGCAGAACGGGATTCCCGTGACGTCGAGCTCCGCTTCCAGTTTCGCGATCGTGTCGTAG
>VGYL01000589.1 GCA_016872975.1 Planctomycetota bacterium | reverse complement strand
GAGATGCTCGTCGTCGACGGCGATGCCGCGCACCTGGCGCAACATGGCGCCGTAGATGTCGTCGTCGATCACCAGTTGCTCCAGGCTGACGGTGCTCTGGGTGGCAAAGACGCCGGCCGCGCCGTTCATGTGGGCGCCCGCCAACAGGGGCAGGAACGCCGAGCTCCACTTGTCGGAGACGGCCATCGCATCCGGTGTCGAGGAGTCCGATGTCAGGCCGTCGGAACCGGCCGGCAAGCCGCAGTGGTACGCCATCTCCACGCTGGCTGCCGACAGCAAACCGTCTTCCGGGGTGCCGATGGCAGCCGTACTGGTCCGCATGTCCATGACCAGCGGGTGTCCGGCGTACATCACCGCCGCTCCGGGACGATGCAACTGCACAATCGTCACCGCCGCCAACATCTCGACATGCATCTGCAGCACTGTCCCGGCCATGCTGACCGGCGAGGACGCGCCAGCAACCGGGGAGGAGTTGACGACGACCGGTATGCCGAGTTCGGCAGAGACCATCGCCACCTCGGCCTGGCCGTAGCCGTAGGTCAGTGGGCTGTTGACCGACGACAGGACCATGACCCGATGCGGGGAGGCGGCGGGCTGCACAACCTCCACCAGGCGCTTGATCCAGCGCATGCCCTCGCCCGAGAGGGCCGACATCATCAGCGGCTTGTGCGTGCCGCGCAACATGCCGGCGACCGCCCGTACATCCATGGCCTGGGGCGCCCCTTCCTGGTCGTACAGGGCGCCCACCATGTGCACGTTCCCCAGGGCATCAGCAACGCGAATCCAATTCCGCAGGTCGCTGCCGACCACCGGCCGTCGCTGCTTCGAGCCGAAGTCCACGATCCAATCGAGGCCGGTTCCGGTTCTGGTATAGTACTTGCCGCGTTCTCCCAGGACCAGGCTTCGCCCGCCATGCCCGTGCATGGTGTACACATGGGGCGCCGTCGCCAGGGCCTGCGCGATGAGACGGCGCGGAATACGCACCAACTGCCGGCCTTCGTCCACGCGTGCTCCGTGGCTGCCCAGGAGCTGGCGGGCAGGTGCATAGTGCACAACGATGCCGGTCTCTTCCAGGGTTCTCTGCGCCAGATCGTGGATACGCTCCCGATCAGCAGCCTGAAGGATGGTATAGGACGTCACGATGCTCTTCCCCTATCTCCTGAAAGCAGTGGCGAGCTTCTCCAGAGCGGCGGCGATGTCCCGGACGTCATCGGCCGCGATGCCTTCGTTCCAGTGGATGACCACCGGTTCGGTCACCGCCTTGCGAGCCCCGGGATACTCATCTTCGCGATAGGCGATGCCCGGCCGGGCCATGGGACACACCCAGGGACACTGGCTGCGCCCGTAGGTTCGTCGTTCCTTGATAAACGTATAGTCCAGGAGCGTCCTGACCATGAAGCCGACCTGGCAGGGGATGCCCTCGGCGGCCAACGCCGCCTGGAAACGCGGCGCCGTCACATCCAGGACATCAGGATCGGGCCAGACAGGAAAGGTCCACCAGGCCGATTGCTCCCAGGCTGGCACCTGCGCCTGGATGACGCCCGGGATGTCTTTGACGAGTGCGGCCAGCCAGGCTGCCGACTCACGCCTGCGCTGGACAATGCCCGGCAGTTTCTTCACCTGGGCGATGCCCACCGCCCCTTGCAGATCGGTCATGCGATAGTTGGGCGTCAGAAAGAGATGGTCGCGCGGCTGCTGGTCGCGCGGCCAGGCCTTGTCGGCGTAGAGACGGGCGCGCTGCGCCAGCGCCGCGTCGTTGGTGATGACAATGCCGCCGTCCCCCACAGACAACTGCTTCGACTGCTGAAAACTGTACGCCCCCATGTGGCCGATGGTACCCACCAGCTTTCCCTTGTACTCGGCCAGATGGGCTTGGGCGCAGTCTTCGATGACGATCAGCCCGTGGCGCTGTGCGATGCTCATGATCTCGTCCATCGGAGCCGGCCGCCCGGAGAGATGGACCGGCATGATGGCGCGGGTGCGCGGGCTGATCTGGGCTTCCACGGACTCAGGCAGCAGATTGCCTGTCAGCGGATCGCTGTCTGCGAAGATCGGGATCGCATTGCAGAGCAGGACGCCAATGATGCTGCCCGGATCGCTGACCGTGCTGGTGATGACCTCGTCGCCCGGTTCCAGGTCGAGGGCGCCCACGGCCAAGTGGAGCGCAGCCGTCCCAGAGGTGACGGCAATGCCGTAGCGCATGCCGTGCAACGCGGCGAAGTCACGTTCGAACTGCAGCACCATGCTGCCGCCGAAACGGTTCAGGCATCCGGAGTCAACGACCTGACAGAGGAGTTCCTTTTCCTCCTGCCCATAGGTGCGGCCGCTGGTGTTCATGTGCGTCGGGAAGGACCGGGTGCGCACGGGCTTGCCCCCGTCAACCGCGAGTCTCATCTTCATCACGGCCTCCAGCAGACGTCAACCACCTGCAACTCCTGGCATCGACCCATCGAGGCGGCGGAAGAGCTGCCCGCCGTCGCTGGCAAAATGCACGCACTCGGCAAACTGCTCCCTTGAGGTAGGTCCAATCCTGTCGCCCTCTGGCGCTGACGTCGAGAATCGTGGACCGTTGCTTCCCTCAATCAGCTTCTGGACTGCTGGCGCCATGTCTTGGTGGCTTCCACATCGATCTGCCAGCCGTCCCCCTTGAACACAACCTGATACTCCTCCTGGGCTTGTTCCCGGCTCACAAACCCCTGCCGCACGTCCGACTCGATGCGCGCGAAGTCGCGCACCAGGGGATCGCCATAGCCGCCGCCGCCCGAGGTCGTCAGGCGGATCACCGCGTCCTGCGGCAGGTAGACATCGGAGAACTTGCCCGGGCATCTGGTGCCGAAGGCCTCGGTGAATGGCCGAAACCTGTCTTCGTTGGCCAGTTTCACCGTGAGGGACGATTTCTTGCCCGGTCCGCCTCCGAACAGACCCCAGGGCGCGGTACGATCCTTCTCAATGAAGGTCGAGAGCCTGGTCTGCGCGGCCGCCATGCGCACCTGGCGGGTGTAGCCCAGCCCGCCCCGGTTCTTCCCTGCGCCTCCTGAGCCCTCGTGCAAGGCCAGTTGCTCGTGCAGAATGGGGTAGCGCGTCTCCAGGATTTCCACAGGCTGCAACGCGCAGTTGCCGTTGGGTATGCACAGGGCGTTGTTGCCGTCCTTGGTCGCCCGGCCGCCCCAGCCACACCCCTCGTTGGTCAGGTTGGCAAAGACATCGCCGGTGTCGGGATGCACGCCGCCGATAGCCAGGAGCGCCGATGTCCCTCCGTCGTGCGCGGAGACCCTGTCCGGCAGCGCCTTGGCCAGGGCGCCGTAGATAGCCATCACCAGGTGCGGGTGGATCTCTGAGTTGCCGCCCACGCTAGCCCCGGGGTAGTCCACATTGACGATGGTGCCCGGCGGCGCGATGATCTTGATCGGCCGATAACAGCCGTGATTGGATGGAATTTCTCCGCCCGTCAGGTGCATGAGGGCGTTGTAGGTCGCCGAGGCCGTGACGCCATAGGTGCAGTTCACCGGACCCAGGCGCTGCGCGTCCGAGCCGGAGTAGTCCACGATCATGCGCTCGCCTGTGATCGTCACCTTGACACGCAGGCGAGCAGGAACATCGGTGATGCCGTCGTTGTCGATGACGATGTCCTCGAATTCGTACTCGCCGTCCGGCATCTCAGCGATCTCGGCCCGCATCCGCCGCTCGCCGTAGTCCTTGATGGCTTGAGCGACCTCAACAAAACGGTCGCGGCCCAGGTCGGCGATGAGCTCGAGCATGCGCCGCTCACCCACGTAGAGCGAGCCGATCATGGCTTTGATGTCGCCATAGGACATGCGCGGGGTGCGCACGTTGGCCATGATGATGTTCCACACGGCGTCAACGTCGCGGCCACTCTCCACGATCTTGACCGGCGGCACCCGCAGCCCTTCCTGAAAGACCTCCGTGGCATCGCCGGCGAATCCCCCCGGCACCTTCCCGCCCACCTCGGTCATGTGGCCGATACAGGCGACGAAGCACACAAGCTCCGCCTGCAGGAAGACGGGCTTGATCACGCAGTACTCCGGCAGGTGGCAGCCGCCGCGGAAGGGGTCGTTGTGGAAGACGACATCGCCGGGGTGGAAGTTCTCCTGGCCGATCTCCTGAATCGTCCACTCCACCACATAGGGCATGGCGCCCAGTTGGGCGGGGCAGAACTCCGCCTGCGCTACCATCTCCCCACCGGCGTCGAAGATGGCGCAGGAGAAGTCGAGGCCCTCGTTGAACAGCGGCGAGTAGGAGGTGTTTTTCATGGCCACCCCCATCTCGCGCGCCGTCGTCACCATGTGGTTGTTGACGACCTGGAGTGTTACCTGATCAACGGCACCTATGTTGCTGGTCATACCGTATCTCGCTCCTATGCCACGCTGGTACGCACCAGCAGGTTGCCGTAGTCATCTACCCGCAGTGTCTGGCCGGGCAACAACAGGGTCGTAGACATGGCTTCCTCGATCACGGATGGGCCCTGCATCTGGAAGCCCACAGGCAGGCTCTCACGATCGAAAATCGGGCAATCCGCCCACCCTTTCACTTCCTTGAGGTACACACGGCGGATCTGCTTGGGCCTGGCCGCAGCGCCGGGCTGGCGTTTGCCGATGCTCGGCGGCGGGATGTGGCCCACAGCCGTGGCCTTGAAGTTCACGAACTCGATGACTTCGTCCGGGATGGTGTAGCCGTACAGCCCCTCATGCGAGCGATGGAAGCTCTGCAGGATGGCCTGCAGGTCCTCCTCGCCCAGAGGCCGGCCCAGGACGTAGGGCACCGGGATATCGATGCCATAGTTCTGGCCCAGGTAGCGCATCTCGATCACGG
>VGYL01000588.1 GCA_016872975.1 Planctomycetota bacterium | reverse complement strand
GGGTCCCGGCACAGCAGCACGGGCAGGCTCACCAAGAGCATCGTCAGGCTGATGAGGGGGTCGGTGATCCGGAAGTGCTTCTGGCTCAGGAGCTGGGCCATGTCCTTGAGCTTGGTCTGCTGGCGGGCGAGGGCCGCCAGTTGCCGCGAGCTCAGCAGGGTGTTGTATCCGGACATGCGCCGGATGGCGATGTCCTTCGGACGCAGGTCGGCGGCCCGGTAGGATGGGACCGGCTGCGGCGGGACCGTCGAATCGGTGCTGGTGTACAGGCCGTTGACCAGGTCCCACGCGCCCGTCGCGGGGTTGTAGGTCGCCAAGTCGGCCGAGATGCGGCCGGTGACCTCCCAGAGTCCGGGCGTCGAGGTCGGCTCTCGCGTGATGAGGGTGGGCCGGTGGAAGCACTGGGCCTCGACCTCGTACCGCCGCGAGCAGAGCAGCGAGCCGTTCTCGTCCATCATGAACCAGATGTCGTAGGACTCCTGGCCGCCGGTCTCGGACGCCCGGCGCGTGAGCCGGTCGCTGAGCGACGGAATGAGCAGCTCCTGGTTGGCGACGGACAGCCCGGTGAAGAGCAGCGCGAGCACGAGGATCGGGCGGACGATCCGCTGGGCGCTGACGCCCGAGGCGATCATCGCCACCAGCTCGTTGGACCGCACCATCTTGCCCAGAGAAAAGGCGGCGGCCACGACGATGATCACGCCGGCAATGTCGCGGAAATAGAGCGTCGCGTTGAGGCCATAGTACGTGACGATGTTCCGCAGGATGGACCAGGTGTCAATATCCGCGTGGAGGATGAACTCATCCAGGTTCACGAACAGGTCGATGACCATCCGCAGGCCGATCAGCACGAAGAACGAGATGGCATAGCCGATCAGGAAGCTCTTGGCGATGTAGCGGTCCAGGATCTTCATTGTCGCAACAGTCTCCGGTAGACGACGGCGGCGAGCAGCCCGAGCAGACCCAGTCCGGCCCACATGACGAGGATGCCGGAGAATTCGGGCGCGGCCACGCCCTTGATGAGATGCTTGCCCCCGAGGATCGCGGCCCCGAGCAGCGCGGCGGGCAGGCAGCTCACGCCGAAGGCGCCGAGCAGATGCCCTCCCTTCTGGAGGATGCCCAGGCCGATCCCGATCAGGATCATGGGGATGCAGCCGATGCCGAACACCAGGCGGGAATTCGTCTCGGAGGCGAGGTCGGTCAGGACCTTGTTGATGATGGTGCGGAGATAGGCCTGCTGGCCCGCCAGCAGCGAGCTCGGGGGCGCTCCCAGCAGCGCGGCGGTGCGGTCCGGCGTCAGCGTCTGGAGAATCGGGTCCCGCTCCAGCTCCCGCCGGATCGTCGCGGGCAGGGACAGGTCGCCCAGCACGTAGTGCACCAGCGGACTTGTCTCTTCCTCCTGCTCCCCGCGCAGGTCCAGGCCCAGGCGGGGTTGCGCCGGGTCGTCTTCGACGTGCAGGTTGGCCCTCTCGCAGCGCAGGCGCCGCAGGCACTGACCGGTCCGGTCGTCGTATTCCCGCACCAGGACCGGCGGGGTGAGCGTGATCACCTGCGGCTTGTCCAGCGCGCAGGCCGTGGCCGAGATCCGCACCGTGCCCGACCCGCTCGGCAGCGCGTAGAAACTGCCCGGCGCCGCCCGCCAGGTCTCGGCCATGTCGCGGGCCAGCGCCTCGGTGGCCAGTTGCCCGTACGCCGTCCGCGCGATCTTGGCCACCGGGTTGAAGCGCATCAGGTCGGCGCGAATCTGCTTCATCTCGTCGACCTTCTTGAACTTGATCTTGTCGGTCAGCAGGGACTCGAAGGAGGTCTTGAGGAGCATCGACCCGACCCGGACCCAATCGTCATCCGCCGGCGCCCCGATCTGCCGGGCGTTGTGGATCGCCAGTTGCACCTCGTTGAAGCGGTCGTGCGGATCGATCTGCACGCGCGTCATTTCCGCGGTGATGATCCGTTTGACCCCCTCGGGCTCGTGCTGAACCGCGACGATGCCGAACAGGGTGTCGTTCTTCGGGTCCACGTAATCGGCGTAGA
This sequence comes from Planctomycetota bacterium, assembly GCA_016872975.1. Lineage (GTDB taxonomy): Bacteria > Planctomycetota > Phycisphaerae > Sedimentisphaerales > Anaerobacaceae > PLanc-01. The sequence continues at coordinate 2,813 of VGYL01000588.1, read as the reverse complement.
GCAGATACTTTCCGTCCGGCGAAAGGCGGTAGAACCCTTTGCGCTGGAGGTTGCGAAAGAGAATCCGCTTGGCGTCGGCCTTGAGCGAGCTCTCGGCCCGATGCATGAAGTAGGGCATCACGTGGAAGCTCAGGAGCAGGTTGGCGATCGCCACCAGCAGGGCCAGGACGAACCCGGGATAGATCAGCGTCGGCAGGGCGACCCCGCTGGCCCGGCAGGCGTCCAGCTCGTTGTCGACGGCGAACCGGCCGTAGGTCAGGGCCGAGGCGAACAGGGCCGCCATCGGCAGCACGAACGTCAGCGTGATCGGCAGGAAGTAGACCAGGAGGTTCACGACCTGCCGCGGACCCACCCCATATTGCTGCACCGGCTGCAAGATCCCGCCCAGGCTCAAGATCAGCGTCAGCCCGACCGTGGCCAGGATGAAGATCCGCAGCAGATCCCGGAAGATATAGCGTTGCAGCGTGAAAAACATGTATCGATTTACGATTTATGATTTACGATTTATGATTTGTGCATGACGATCGGAATCCGCTCTGCAAGTCATCAATCATCAATCATAAATCATCAATTGTCTCCCTTGGTCATCGCGATCTCCAGCGGATCGATGTCCTTGATCCGGTCGTGGAAGATCTCGGGTGCGCACTTCGCCAGCAGCTCCTTGCGGTAGTCCGCCAGGAGGCGCTGCCGTTGCTCGTCCATCCAGGCCCACTTGGCGTTGTTGGCGGTCTGCTCGGAATACTCCTGGGCTTTCGCGGGTGTCTTCTCCAGGATCTTGACGAGCCGCCATTTGACGCCGCTGCCGTAGAATCCCCGCACGGGCCCGAGCACCTGGTTCGGCTCGCCCTGCCACAGCTCGGCCCAGAAGAGCCCCTCGCCGCCCGCGGAGACGGGGTAGGGAGTCTCTTCCTTTTGCAGCGAGTGGTCTTTGCGCACCGTCTCGAAGTCCGCGCCGCCGTCCAGCTCCGCCTTGGCCTGGCGGGCTTTCTCCAGGTCCGCGCACCAGATCTGGCTGAGCTTCAAGGTCGCGGGCTGGGCGAATCGCTCGGCGTTCTTCTCGAAATAGGCCTTGGTCTGTTCCGCCGTGGGCTCGGCAAGCCCCTTGGTCTTTTCCTCGATGACTTTGTAGAGCAGCCGCTGATCTTCCATCTGCCGGATGTCGCGGCGCAGCTTCTCGTCCTGGTCGTACCCGCGGGCTTTGGCCTCGGCCACCAGCAGCGGGACCCACAAGGCGTTCTCCAGCAGGCGTCCCACGCCGGCGGGCGTGTTCAGATCGCTGGGCCGCCGGGGCGGCACGATATTGCACACGCCCTGGAACCACTCCTTGAGGGTAAACTGCCCGCCCTGGTACGTGGCCAGCGGCAGGCTCTTCTCCTTCTCGGACAACTCGTTGCGGACCTGGCGATTGAGAATCCAGGACTCGCTCCGCGGCTGGGCCGGCTGGTGCAACAGGCGCTGGTGGATCAGGGCTGCCTCCATGAAGTTGTCGGACAGCTTCTTCAACTGGAACTTCTCCGTCAGCTCGCCGCGAAGCTGCTCCAGAATCTGCCGGCGGACGACCACGCGGGCCTGGTCCAGCGTCAACGTGGGGTCGGTCTTGCGCAGCTCTTGGACCTTGGACTCGTCCGTCCCCATCCGCTCCCGCAGACAGTTTTCCGCCACCATCTGCGCCAGCCGCTGGTGTTCGGATTGCTGGATGCTGGACGCGAGCTGCTCGTCCTGGAGATAGCCCAGCCGGCGGCCTTCCAGGCTCATCGCCTTCTCGGCCAGGATCTCGCGCAGGACGGACTCGGGTGTGACCGGCTCGCGCGGGGCCTGGTAGGAATCCTCATCGCGCGGCCGAATTTCGCGCACGAGCCGTTCCTCCAGCTCCGCCCGCGTCACGAAGGAGTCGCCGAGGCGCGCCACCGCGTCCGGCGGCCCCCCCGCCGCGGGCTGGGACGTTTCGTCCCGCGACGGACAGGAGACCAGAAGGAACATCCCGCCGATGGCCAGGGCCACCGGCAACCCTACGACAGCGAATCGATGCAGCGTCTTCATGGTGTCAGTGAATCACCTTATTCAGCGGATACGTGATGATCCCCGAAGCCCCCGCCCGCTTGAGTGCAGGGACCAGGGCGCGCTCGACACGATCGTCCACGATCACCTCGAGGGCGACGTATTCGGAATCCGCCAGGCCCGAGATCGTCGGACTCTTCTCGGCCGGCAGGATCTTGAGGATGGCGTCCAGGTCGGCCCGGCGCACGTTCATCTTCAGCCCCACTTTGCCGCGGGCCGCGATCGCGGCCTGGAGCAGAATGGACAGATTCTCGATCTTCTCCCGCTTGAACGGGTCCTGCCAGGCGTCTTTGTTGGCGATCAGCCGGGTCGTGGAGACGATCACCGTGTCCACGATGCGCAGGCTGTTCGCCCGCAGGGAGGTCCCCGTCTCGGTCAGCTCGACGATGGCGTTGACGAGCCGGGCCTTCACCTCGGTGGCGCCCCAACTGAACTCGACCTTCACGGGAATCCGGCGGGCCTCGAAGTACCGCTTCGTGACGCCGACCAGCTCGGTGGCGACGATCCCGCCCGCCAGGTCCTCGGGCCGGGTCACCGGCGATTCGTTGGGCACCGCCAGCACCCACCGGGTCGGGTTGCTGGTCTCCTTGCTGTAGGGCAGCTCGCAGACCTCCCGGACGTCGCAGCCATTTTCCGTGATCCAGTCCAGCCCGGTGATGCCGGCGTCCAGGACGCCGTCGCCCACGTAGCGGCCCATCTCCTGGGCCCGCAGGTAGACCGCCTGGATCTCGTCGTCGTCGATGGCGGGACAATAG
>VGYL01000587.1 GCA_016872975.1 Planctomycetota bacterium | reverse complement strand
TCCGCCCGGTGAAGCCGGCCGGCGGCGTGTCGCGGGTATCGAGGACCACCTGGCCGTTCACGGCGAAATAGACCCGTCCCGCCGTCGCGTGCTTCTTCAGGTACGCTTCCACGAAGAACCACCGGCCCAGCGGCACCGGGACCTCGGGGTTCACGTACGTCCATTCCGCCTTGCGACAGGGCTGCGGGTGCTCGCCGGTGAGGACCCAGCGGAATTCCGTGGCCTGGGCGGGGCGGTGCAGCCCGATGTTGATGCGGTAGTTGTTGGAGCCGCCGGCCCCTTCGCCGCGCGCCTTGCACTCGGCGGCGGACTGGCGGACGCCGGAGTCGGGCTCCTTCCATTCCATGATCATGTACCAGGGAGTCGCTTTGTCGTTGGGGAGCAGCTCCGCCAGGTTGCCCTGCAGCTTCATCCAGTACCGGACATAGCCTTCCTGGTAGCCGCGGGGCGGCGGCCTCATGAAGAAGCTGTACTCGTTGCGGCTGGTGGACTGGTGATCGGGATCGTCCGCCTTGTTCTGCATCCGCAAGACCTTCGTTTCATTTGCGAATGGACCGATCATGGTCTCGATGGACGACGCCATGTAGTTGCTCAGCGTCTTGTTCTTCCCGACCAGATAGACGAACCGGGACGATTCGATCCACCCCGGCGTCGCCTCCCAATCGAAGGCGGAACCCGGATCGGCGCCTGTGAGGTCCAGCATGTCCGCCGTCACCCGTACGTCCCCCTCGAACCCGGACTTCAGCAGCAGGCGACTCTGCCCGAGTGCGGTCCCACCGGCAAGCCCAATCCAGACCAATCCCACCAACAGCGAAGATATCCGATGATCCATTCTCATAACCCACAGCATAGCACGTCTCGCCAGCGGATGCAACGCGTCCCCGGCACGGTATAAAACAGAACATATCGCTACCATGGTACGGAGACGGTTTTCTCTTGCATGTGGCGCCGCCTGGGCCTATAAAGATAAAGTCAACTATATCCGGCCAAGCAGAAGCCGGCCCATTCTCAGTTCTGCTATGGAGAGCGCCAGTCGTGGATATCATAGAAGTGTTCAAGGCCAAGGCAAGGGGGAAGGATCTTTCCGTGGCCTTGCCGGAGGGCCGGGACGAGCGGGTGATCCAGGCGGCCCGGAGACTGCGGGACGAGGGCCTCGCGCGGCCGATTGTCCTGGGGAGCCCCGAGCAGATCGAAGCGGCCGCCGCCAAGGCGGGTGTCACCCTCGACGGCATCGCGACCATCGATCCGCGGACCGACAAGCGGCTCGACGTCTATGCCGAGCAGTACAGCCGCCGACGGCCGGGGATCACGCCGGCGGTGGCCCGACACGTCGTCTGCAAACCCCTGTTCTATGGCGGCATGATGGTCGCCTGCGGGGACGCGGACACCGCGGTCGGCGGGGTCGCCAGTGCCACGGCGACCCTGATCCAGGCCGGTGTGCTGACGGTCGGCCTGTTGCCCGGCATCAAGACGCCTTCCAGCTACTTCCTGATGATTATCCCCAGTTTCCTCGGCGAGAAGGAGAAGCCGTTCATCTTCGCCGATTGCGCCGTGAATATCGACCCGACGCCGGAGCAGTTGGCCGACATCGCCCTCGCCTCGGCGGTCAGTGCCCGCCGGATCTTGGGCGAGGAGCCCCGCGTCGCCATGCTGTCGTTCTCGACCCAGGGCAGCGCCTCGGCGCCCTGCGTGAACAAGGTCAAACAGGCCCTGGTGCTCGCCCGAGCGCGGCAGCCGGGCCTGGCGATCGACGGCGAGTTCCAGGCGGATTCCGCCCTGATCCCGCGGGTCGCCGCCAAGAAGGTCAAGGGAAACAGTCTCGTCGCCGGCAAGGCCAACGTGATCGTCTTTCCCGACCTCAACTCGGGCAACATCGCCTACAAGCTGACGCAACACCTCGGCGGCGCCCGGGCCATCGGGCCGTTCCTCCAGGGCTTTGCCAAGCCGATTACCGACCTCTCCCGTGGGGCGACGGTCGATGACATCGTATCCACAGTGATTCTGACGCTGGGCCAGCTTCTCTGACTGAGGTCCCGCAATGAGTGACACTGGCTCCGCTGGAGAATCTCGTGATGTGGGTGGCAGCGTCAAGGTTGTTCGTAGTGACGCCGCAAGGCGTTCTCTTCAAGACATGCCCTTGCGGGCACACTACAAACACAAACGGCCTCGACGCTGCCACCCGGACATGGACTTGGAGTACGAAAAAGACCAGTCGGAACCCGTGTGAACCGGTGGGGCAAGCCCCACTTTGCGAAGGAGCATTGGGATGATGCAGGTTCTCGTGATCAACGCCGGAAGCTCTTCGGTCAAGTACTACCTCTATCGCATGCCGCAGGCCGAGGTCCTGGCCAAAGGCTCGGTCGAGCGCGTGGGGGAGAAAGTGTCGAAACTCGCGCACTCGTTCGGCGACCGGACGTGGACGAGCGACGTGAGTGCCCCGGGAGTCGAGGAGGCAGTCCATTTCGTGCTCGATACGCTCGTGCGGGACGATGTCGGCGTCCTCGACGACATCGCCGAGATCGGCGCGGTCGGCCACCGGGTCGTCCACGGCGGCGAGGAGTTCACCGGCTCGGTGGTCATCGACGACCGGGTCATCGCCTCGATCGAGAAGTACGCGGATCTCGCGCCGCTGCACAATCCGCCGAACCTGGCCGGCATCCGGGCGGCAGGTGCCAGGCTGCCGGGCGTAACGCAGGTGGCCTGTTTCGACACGGCGTTTCATACCACGATCCCCCAGGTGGCCTATCTGTATGGTCTGCCGTACCAGCTCTATGAGAAGTACCGCATCCGCCGCTACGGATTCCACGGCATCTCGCACCGGTACGTCGCCCGCCGGGCCGCGGCGCTGATGGGCCGGGGCAAGTACGAGGTCAACGTCATCACCTGCCATCTCGGCAACGGTTGCTCCATCACCGCGGTCAAAGAGGGCCGCTCGGTCGATACCTCGATGGGCTTCACGCCCCTGGAGGGGGTGCCCATGGGCACCCGTTCCGGCGACCTGGACCCGGCCATCCTCTTCTATCTGGCCGACAAGGGCTACAGCCCGCAGTCCCTCAAGACCCTGTGCAACAAGGAGAGCGGCCTGCTCGGCATTTCCGGCCTCTCCAACGACATCCGCAACCTCCTGCAGCTCTCCGCCGAGGGCCGCGAGCGGGCCACCCTCGCCCTCGACGTCTTCTGCTACCGCATCCGCAAGTACATCGGCGCCTACGCCGCGGTCCTGGAGCCGCTCGACGCCATCGCCTTCACCGGCGGCATCGGCGAGAACGCCGCACAACTGCGCGAGCAGATCTGTCGGAACATGAGCCAGCTCGGCGTCCACCTCGATCGACCGGCGAACGAGACCGCCATCGGCGCCGAGGCGCAGATCAGCACCCCGGCCAGCCCCGTGAAGGTCTTCGTGATCCCCACCAACGAGCAGCTTGGCATCGCCAAAGACACCTGCGACCTCGCCACCCGGGAGCGCCCGGCAGTCGCCATCGACAATCGCGGATGAACACCGTCGGGGAAATTCGAAACACGAAACCCGAAATCCGAAACAGATTCAAATGGCCCAAATCGGAATGACCGAAACGCTGTCACGGGCCGCCAAGCCCGTTTTGAATTTCGAGCTTTGGTCATTCGAATTTGTTTCGAGTTTCGACATTCGAATTTCGGATTTACTCCCGCTCCCACCACAGGCGCGGATGATCCTTCCCTTCATCGTTCCACCAGAGGTCCTCGCCGTCATCAACCGGCTCGCCTATAGAGTCAAGTCGGGCTAAGGTACTGTGACGTGGAGCGAGAAGGTCTTCCGCGGCTCCACACCTTCTTCCCACGGCCTGCGATAGACGAGCTTCAGAGTCATCTGCCCTGGATGGACCGCCTTGAAATCGAAGCGTTCCCACCCGCCGGCCCCGACAAGGGGTGGATCGCCTGTCTCGCGTGGCTTGAACTGTGCCTCTCCGCGCTTGACCCGTAACGGTCAGCCTGATATACTGCTGTTCGATGAGCGATATTCTGATACGGATCAAACGTACTATTTTCTGATCTCGTCCAAGAAGGCTATCTGAGAACAAATGAATACGCTGCGAATCACGATCTGCCCGTCTTGCGGCAGCACCAAAATCCGAAAGGTGCGACGCAACTGGTCCGGCCGCTTTCAGGGTCGGTCCTACACGGTTCGATCCCTTGAGTTCTACGAATGTCCGGTTTGCCACGAGAGAGTCTACGACCGCCAGGCCATGCGAAGGATCGAACGCCATTCGCCCGCCTTCGCCAACACGCACGCCCCTTCATAGGGCAAACCCGAGCACGCAAACCATGATTGCCCAGCCTGACTTCCAACCGGAACCGTGATTACCTCGCGCCAAGACGCAGAGAACGCCAAGAAGACGGAATCGCAATGCTCTTACCCTTTGCGAGCTTGGCGGTCTTTGCGAGAGATCACTATCCACCATCATCTGCGTCCATCAGCGTTCATCTGCGGTTCCCACCGGTCAAACCACTATCACCTCTGAAACCCCGAACAAACCCAGTGCGGCCGACGGCCGCAACCGAGACTACTTTCAACCACGAATCACACCAATCACACGAATCAGCCTCCACCGTCCTTCCTCTCCCATTCGTGTGATTCGTGCCATTCGTGGTTTCAAACAAATCACCAACCGGGTCGCCTATGGAGTCAAGTCGGCCTACGGCACCGCGACGTGGAGCGAGAAGGTCTTCCGCGGCTCCACAGCTTCTTCCCACGGCCTGCGATGGAGTCCTGGTGATCCACCCATTCCCATCGATACCCCGTACTGGGATTCGCACCACGGTGTTCTTGAACCACGAATGGCACGAATCACACGAATATTGACT
>VGYL01000586.1 GCA_016872975.1 Planctomycetota bacterium | reverse complement strand
GGCCGCCGCGGGCGTTTTGAAGATGTGTTGCGCGAACAGACACAGGTTCTTGGCCCACGTGGCTCCGTCGTGGCCATGGGAATCGACGTGCCAGATGTGCGGCACGTTGTTCTCTTTGAGATACCGGTGGACACCCTGGCTGATGCGGATCAGGCCGTCCTGGTTGCCGCAGGCGAGCCACAGCAGCTTCAGCTTCTCCCGGGCGGCGGCCAGGTCGGGCACGAGTTCGGCGGGAGGCCTGGTGTTCGGGGCCGAGGAGAACCCGCCGACCCAGGCGAACACGTCGAGGTGACCGAGGCCGAAGTTCAAGGACTGGCCGCCGCCCATCGAGAGCCCCGCCAGAGCCCTGTTCTCGCGGTTCGCGGACACGGAGTACTTGGCCTCGATGGCCGGAATCACGTCTTTGAGCAGATCGTTCTCGAAGTTGGCGAAAGCGGGAGCGGTGGCGAAGACGTTCCCCCCGGCGCGATCGTTGACCTGGGCCCGGCCGTTGGGCATGACCACGATCATCGGCTGGATCTTGCCGTCGGCCAGCAGGTTGTCGAGGATGTTCTCCGGGCGGCACAGGCGCTGCCATTCCGTCTCGTCGCCGCCGATGCCGTGCAGCAGGTAGAGGACGGGGTACTTGCGGTCGGCGGAGTAGCCGGGCGGTGTGTAGACGAGCATCTTGCGCCGCGTTCCGACCGTCTTGGAGTCATACTCGACCATCGTCAACTCGCCGTGAGGGACATTCTCCCGCCTGGCATTGAACCCGGCGGGCGGATCGTCGAAGGCGGGCTTATCGTCCGGCCCCAGCTCGATCGGTCCGCCGAAACCGCCTCGGCCGCCGCCTCGGGGGGCGGCCGGTCCCGGGCCCCGTGTGGCCGCCGGGGCGTTGTCCTGGAACAGCAGCGGCGCGAACTCGCGCAGGCTGCGCCGCCAGGACAGGAACTCGTGAGCGGTATTCGGGGAGACGTAGAAGACACTGTTGATGCCGGCCTGCCGCAGCGCGTCCGTGTTCGCCTTCGGATCGCCGCCGCGTCCACCACGTCCGCCGCCGAGCTCACGGCTGCCATAGCTGACGAACACCAGCTTGACCTTCTCCTTGAAACCGGGCGTGCTGTTGACATCTGCCGGGGAGATGGACCCGCCGCTGAAGAGGCCGATGTGCGAGAACTTGTCGAGGTTCTTCAGGGTGATCGTCCTGGTCTCCATGCCGCCCATGGACAGACCCGCCATGGCGCGATGCGGTTGATCGGAGAGCGTGCGGAAATTGGTGTCGATGTAGGGGATCAGCTCGTCCAGGAGAACGGTCTGGAAGGGGCCGATATCGAAATTCTTAAGGCCGCCAAACCGGACTTCATTCGTCATGCCGTACGTCATCACGATGAGCAAGGGCCTCGTCTTGCCCGCGGCGATCAGGTTGTCCATGATCAGGTTGGCGTGGCCCTGGTTGCTCCAGGCCGTTTCATCCTCGCCCCAGCCGTGCTGCAGGTACAGTACCGGGTATCGTCTGGCCGGGTCCTTGTCGTAGTCGGGCGGCGTGTACACGAAGGCCCGGCGGGAGGTGTTGGTGCTCTTCGAAGGGAAGAGAATCTGCTGCACACGGCCGTGGGGGACGTCCTTGAGGGTGTAGAAGTCCCGGTCGTGAGCGGGGATTTCGATGCCGCTTTCCCAACGGGTCGAACCGTAGAAATTCAAGGCGCCGGGATCGTTGAATGTCCCCCCATCGACCGTGAGATGGTAGTAGTGGAAGCCTTCATCCAACGGCCTCTGGGTGACACCCGTCCAGACACCGTCTTCGCCTCTGTCGAGGGAGAAGCCGCCCCGTTCCAGTCCGCCCAGGCTCACCCTGACGCTTTGGGCCTGGGGCGCCGCGACGCGGAACCGCGCGTAGCCCTGGGAGTTGACCTGCGGATACTCCTGGCCGGGCTGATTGAGGGTCGAGGGTTTCCAGTCGTTCGCTACCGCCGACGGAGTGGCCTGCGCCAGACACAGCGGACCCGAAAAAGCGAGCGACAACACCAGTGCGGTCAGGTTCCATTTCATAGCATTCTCCTTCCATCGGACTATTGGTGCCGGGCGGATACCCACTGCTTGACTCGGCGCGATCGCCATCCATCTTAATAGCACCGCTCGGAAACGCCAAGTGTGAGATGGTGTGTGAGAAGCTGGTCCTTCGTGTCATGGGATTCCAGCCTATGCAGCATCGGCAGGATGCCCATGCCACTTTTCAGACGCCCTCTGAGATGGAAGACGGGTCCCGGGCCTCAATAATATCAAGAAGTTGATTGCCACTTCGAGGGCTGGCCCTCGAAGCCCCCCAAATCAATCTTCGCTATCGATGTCTCCAATAGCCGGGATGGCGTGCCAAGTGCATGACGGCGACAATGAGAATCTGGTCGGGCAAAACGCGGAAGAGAACGCCAAACGGAAACACCTTGGTCAGACATCGCCTCACGTCGAGATCCACCACAGGATAGAGACGAGGATTGATCGTGATGCTGTTGATAGCATCCTGGACGGACGCCAGGAATCTCTTGCCCAAGTCTGCTTGTTGGGCCTCGTAGTAGGCAGCCGCCTCGATCATCTCGGTCTCGGCCTCGGGATGAAGGCGGATTCTCATCGTGTCAGTCTCGCGTAGGCCCTGGCAAAGGCCTCTTCCGCATCCACCAGACGAACCGCCCCCTCGTCGATTTCCCGACACCTCCTGCCAATCTCCTCCTTCCAGTCGGCCGACAGTTCCGGAGCGCCGTCGGCATCAAGGCTCTCGATGAGTTTAGCCGCAAGGAACGCCCGCAAAGGAGTCGGCAAATCCATCGCCTCAGTCATGATGTCATCGATCTTTGTTTTCATAATTGTAGCATACCACGCAGGCCGTGCAGGGTCAACCCTTGGACTCGTCGGGCCTCCCCGGGTGCGCGGCCACGTCCTGATTTCCTGCCGCTATGACACGCCATCGGACCGCGTGGCATAACACGCGAAGCCCTTGACCCAAATGCCCTATCAGTGCGTCGGGGACCTGCTGCTGACGTTCCCCGATAGCAACGGGGTAATGGACTATCGGCGGGACCTCAACCTCGATACCGCCGTGGCCACCGTCGCGTATGCGATCGATGGCGTGCGCTATACGCGAGAGGTGTTCTCCAGCCCGGTCGATCAGGTCATCGTGGTCCGCCTGGCAGCGGACCAGCCCGGCAAGGTCGCGTTCACGGCCGGGATGAAGACGCCGCAGAAGGCGTCGGTGACGGTAGAGTCGCCCAATACCTTGGTGATGCAGGGCGTCAACGGGGGCTCTGCCGGCGTTGCCGGCGCCTTGAAGTTCCAGGCCCGCGTGGCCGTGACGGCATCCGGCGGTCAGGTCGTCCCGACCGATGGGCAGATCACCGTCACCGGTGCGGATTCCGCCGTCCTGCTGATCGCGGCGGCGACCAGCTACAAGAGCTTCAAGGACGTGAGCGGCGACCCCGAAGCATTGACCGAAGAGACCATCGCCAGGGCCGCCAGGCGGTCTTTCGATGCGATGCTCAAGGACCATGTGGCCGCCCATCAGAAGTTGTTTCGCCGCGTCACGCTGGACCTCGGCACCACCCCTGCCGCCCAACGGCCGACGGACGAACGGATTCGAGACCCCGATAAGGAGAACGATCCGCAACTGGCGGCCCTCTACTTTCAGTTCGGCCGGTACCTGCTGATCGGCAGCTCGCGGCCGGGCACGCAGCCGGCCAATCTCCAGGGCCTCTGGAACGAGAGCATGAATCCGCCCTGGCAAAGCAAGTACACGATCAACATCAATACCGAGATGAACTACTGGCCGGCCGAGCCGATGAACCTCAGCGAGTGCGTCGAGCCGCTCGTGGCGATGGTGATGGATCTGACCGAGACCGGCGCGCACGGCCCAGACCATGTACAACGCCGGCGGCTGGGTCACGCATCACAATACCGACCTGTGGCGGGCCTCCGCTCCGATCGACGGTCCCCAGTGGGGCATGTGGCCGACGGGAGGCGCCTGGCTGTGCCTGCACCTGTGGGACCGCTACGATTACTCCCGCGACAAGGAGTATCTGGCCAGGGTCTATCCAGCCCTGAAGGGAGCGGCCCAGTTCTTCCTCGATACGCTGGTCGAAGACCCCAAGCACAAATGGCTGGTGACGAGCCCGTCGCTGTCACCGGAGAACCCGCATCCGTTCGGCACGAGCATCTGCGCGGGTCCCATGATGGACATGCAGATTCTGCGTGACCTGTTCACCAACTGCATCCGTGCGGCCGAGATTCTCGGCGTCGATGAGGACTTCCGAAAGCAGGCGGCCGCGACACGCGAGCGCCTCGCTCCGGACCGGATCGGCAGTAGCGGCCAGCTCCAGGAATGGCTGGAGGATTGGGACATGAAGACCCCGGAGATCCATCACCGGCACGTCTCGCACCTCTATGGCCTGTATCCGAGCGATCGGATTCACGTGCGGACCACGCCGGAACTGGCGGCCGCGGTGCGAAAGAGCCTGGAGATTCGCGGCGACGACGCCACCGGCTGGGGCATCGGCTGGCGTCTGAACCTTTGGGCACGCCTCCACGATGGCGAGCACGCCTACAAGATTCTCACCATGCTCCTGCGGCCCGAGCGGACCTATCCGAACCTGTTCGACGCCCATCCGCCGTTCCAGATCGACGGGAACTTCGGCGGCACCTCCGGCATCGGCGAGATGCTGATGCAGAGTTGTGCCGGCGAGATCGAGCTGCTGGCGGCCCTACCCAAAGCCTGGCCCAGCGGCTCGGTCCAGGGCCTGCGCGCCCGCGGCGGCTTCGAGTTGGACATTCAATGGAAGGACAGCAAACTCGCCAACGTCACCGTGCGCTCGCGCGCCGGCGGGTCGTGC
>VGYL01000585.1 GCA_016872975.1 Planctomycetota bacterium | reverse complement strand
CACGCCGAGCAGATGCTGCTGTTGCGAACGTATTACAAGTCGAAGCACTGGCAAGTCCTGATGAACAAAGCCTTTGGAACCCCACTGACAAATGCTGTATAACTCCTACGAAACTGCAATGCTCCCGTATTGTATACGCTGATCTGCATGATCGTAAGCGCACGGACCACGGACGTGGTCTTTCATGGTCTGGCCAAACGGCAGGCGGCGATCATCATCTCGGACAAATGGAAAGAGATTACCGACGACCTGATGAACACACACCACGTGGGCCTCACCCTGCTCAACGGGCGCGGCGGTTATAACGCGACCGACCGGACGATTCTGTATTCCGTCGTACCGCGCAGGCACATCTCGTCTCTGAAAAGAGCCGTCCTTGAAAAAGACCCGGGCCCATTTATCGCCTTCATGACGGCAGAGGATGTCACGCACATGGAGGTCGGCAACCAGCCGCTTTGGTAAGGCAAGGGGGAAGCCCATCTCCGGAAGCGAGCATCGCCTGGAGCTTATCTGGCGCCGCATGGGGCGTTGTAGATCATAAGGGGTGCCGATGGTCTCCCGTGAGCAAGTCCTCATCGAGAAGAACGCATCGACACCCCCCTGTGTAAGAAGCCGCCCGTATCCACGATTCCGACAAGATGGATAAAGGGTGCCGCGGCGTTCCGAGCCGCGGTATTCCGGCCAGGACGATCCCTCGGCACCCCTTCGTATAGGAGCGATCCCCACCCGTGCGTCCGGCGCCGCGCTCCACGCACGGGTTACCAGCCGCGTTTCTTCAACGTCACGCTGATGCCGCCTCCCTGCTGATAGAAAACGGTATCCAGGTCGCCATTCGTCGTAATGGCTTCGAGGAATTTCGGGTCGGCCATGCCCGGCGTGATGTTGTGGGCGACGATCAGACCGCCCGGACGCATCTTCGGCAGCAACTTGGTCAGATAATCCGTATAGCCTTCCTTGTCGGCATCGATAAAGCACATGTCGATCGGGCCCTGGACCTCCACGACCTTCTCATGGGCGTCCCCTTCGACCAGGGTGACGAGGTCGGCGACCCCGGCTTTCTGGAAGTTCTGCCGGGCCAGGGTGGCGCGCTGGGGGTCGATCTCGAAGGTCGTGAGCCGCCCGCCGGTGGCCTTCAGAGCCAGGCACTGCCAGATGCCCGAGTAACCATTCGAGGTGCCGATTTCGACGATGTGCTTGGCGCCGATCGTCTCGGCCAGCAGCCGCAGGAAGCGGCCGTCCTCCACGGGCACGTTCATCATGCCCCGGCTCTGCGTCCTCTGCAGCTCGTCCAGCACCGCCAGAATCTTCTTCTCCGCCTCGTCCTTGGCTACGGGCGGCTTGCTCATCGACGCACCGACCTGGCCCCGGCCGCCCCCGGGCCCGCGCATCCCGCCGGGCGGACCGCCTGGGCCTTCCGGCCCGCGCGGCCGCTCCTGGGCGAACAGCAGTCCCGCTACCGCCAGCAACCCGAACGCGACGAACGTCCCGATTCTCTTCCTTGTCATCGCCAGCTCCTTTCAGAGTCCGATTTTGATGGAAAAACCACACTGGTACAAACGCTGCCTGGTCATTAGGATAGTGCGTGTCCGTGAATGCCGGTTACAACTTCTTGGCCGAATTTGAAAGTGCAGGGGTCGGGTCGCCCAGACAGGTCCGACCACAAGAAGGGAGATGTGCATGCAAGTCCATCGTCGTGAGTTCCTGAGAGTCGCCGGGGCAGGCGTCTGGCTGGCCGGCCTCCCTGATCTCCGTGCCCTCGCGGCCGCACAGAGCAAGCCGAACGTGATCCTCTGCATGGCCGACGACCAGGGCTGGGGCGACATGGCCTATAACGGCCACCCGGTTCTCAAGACGCCGAACTTCGACGAGATGGCCGCCCGCGGCCTGCGCTTCGACCGCTTCTACGCCGCCGCCCCCGTCTGCTCGCCGACGCGGGGCAGCGTGATGACCGGCCGGCACCCGAACCGCTTCGGCTGCTTCAAGTGGGGCCATCCGATTCGCCCGCAGGAGATCACGATCGCCGAGGCCCTCAGGAAAGCCGGCTATGTCACCGGCCACTTCGGCAAGTGGCACCTCGGCTCCGTCTGCAAGAACAGCCCCGTCAATCCCGGCGCCAAAGGTTTCGACGAGTGGTTCTCGGCGCCGAATTTCTTCGACAACGACCCGATCATGAGTCGCGCAGGCGTCGCGGTCCCCACCCCGGGCGAAAGCTCGATGATCACGGTCGATGCGGCGCTCGCGTTCATCCGCAAGCACGCCGCCGCGGCGCGCCCATTCCTGGCGGTCGTATGGTTCGGCAATCCGCACGCGCCGCACGAGGCGCTCGAGCCGGACCTGTCTCTCTACAAGGACCAAGGCCAGAAGCTGCGGAACTTCTACGGCGAGATCACGGCCATGGACCGCGCGTTCGGAAAGCTCCGCCGGGAGTTGCGAACGCTCGGCATCCAGGAGAACACGGTACTCTGGTACTGCAGCGACAACGGCGGGCTGCCCGGCGTGGGCGCCACGGGAGGCCGGGGCAACAAGGGCCAGGTCTATGAGGGGGGCCTGCGCGTCCCCGCGATTCTCGAGTGGCCCGCCCGGATTTCGCGCCCCCGCGCGACCGATGTCCCCTGCAACACGTTCGACATGTACCCGACCCTGCTGGAGATCGCCGGGACGCGGATGGACCGGCAGCCGCCGCTGGATGGGATCAGCCCGGTCCCGCTGCTCGACGGCCGCATGGAATCCCGGCCGAAGCCGATGGGCTTCTGGGATCACCCCACCGGTGGTGTCGCGACCCCCAGCAAGCAGTGGATGGCCGCCCTCTACGAGGCGCAGCAGGCCGGCCGGGAGATCGACAATCCCGCTCACCTGTTCCCGGACGCGGGCCGGATCACAACCCAGTATCCCGAGGACAGCTTCCCCGGTCACAGCGCCTGGCTCGACTGGCCCTGGAAATTGCACCGCATCGAGAAAAAGGGCGAGCCGAAGCTCGAGTTATACAACCTCGCCGAGGACCCCAACGAGAGCCGCGATCTGGCCGCGCGCAGCGCCGACCGGGCGAAATCCATGCAGGGACAGCTTGAGGCCTGGCTGCTCTCGGTCGTGCGCAGCCTCAACGGCAAGGACTACAGGTAGATTTATGAATTATGATTTGAGGGAGGCATCGCCCAAGTCATAATTCATAAATCATAAATCATAATTCATAAATCATTCCCGGCCTTACTGGTGCCGCAGGGCGATGATGGGGTCGACCCGGGCGGCGTGCATCGCGGGGTAGAGGCCGAAGAGAATGCCGATGGTCATGCTGATCAACAGCGGCAGAACCACGCCGTTGGCGGTCAGGACCGTGGGCATGCCGGAGAACCGGGTGATGAGGTAGGGAACCAGGGCGCCCAGTCCCAGGCCGATCAGACCGCCGAACATCGAGAGCACGACCGCTTCGATGAGAAATTGGCGAATGATCTGCCGGCGCTTGGCGCCGATGGCCCGGCGGATGCCGATCTCGCGCGTCCGTTCCGTGACGGACGCCAGCATGATGTTCATGATGCCGATGCCGCCCACCAGCAGGCTGATCGCGGCGATGGAGCCGAGCACGATGTTGAAGGTCCGCTTGGTCGCCTCCGCCTGCTGCAGCAGCGCCAGCGGGACGCTGATCACGTAATCGCCCTTGCTGTGGAAGGCCTCCAGCGTGTTCTCGATCGCGGTGGCGGTGCTTTGCACGCGCGTCACGTCCTGGACCTGTATGATGATCTGGTGCAGCTCCACGCGCTCGCGGACCCGGGAGCCGGCGGAATACTTGGTGTAGACATCGCCGAAATAGACCGTGGCGACCTCCAGCGGAATGTAGACATCCACGTCCTGGTCGGGCACCTGGATATTGCCCGCAGTGCCGCTTTCGCTCCGGACGATCCCGATCACCTCGAAATTGTTGCCGCCGATGGAGATGAGCTGGCCCAGCGTGCTCGCGGCCGCCAGGAGCTTGCGGGCGCCGAATTCGGTGAGCACGGCGACCGGCGCCTGCCGTTCCTGGTCGAGCGGCAGGATCACCCGGCCGGCGAGCACCTGGCGCGGGACCAGGTCGAACCACTCGGGCGTCGTCCCCACGACGCGCAGCTCCATCCGCCGTTCGCCCAGACGGGCGTCTTTGCGGATCAGCTTCGCGGGCGCGGTCTGCCGGATATTCGCGCAGCCCTCGGTGATCCGGGCGTAGTCCTCGTACGTCAGTCCGTAAATGCTCATGTACGAACGCTGGGTGGCGGACTGCTCTTCCGCGGTGGACTTGGCGGAGGAGAGAATGATGTTGTCGCTGCCGAGCCGCCGGATCTGCTCCAGGGCCTCCACGCTGGCGCCCTCGCCCACGGACAGCATGGCCACCACGCTGCTGACCCCGAACACGACACCCAACATCGTGAGCAGGGAACGCAGCCGGTGCAGCAGCAGGTTCTCGACCCCCAGTACGATATCCCGTCCGATCCTCGTCCGTCTCATGCACGGAGCCCCCGCCGCGAAAGACGCCCGCCGTGCGGGAAATTCCAAGCACCAAAGCCGCGAGGCGCGGAAATTCCAGGCACCAAAGCCGCGGGGCGCGGAGATTCCAAGCACCAAATTCCAAATCTCAAACAAATCCAAAAGGGAAGAAAATTCAAAATCCAAAACGGGCAGCACCCCGTCCGTGGTTTTGGACATTGGGGTTTTGGATTTTGAACTTGTTTGAGATTTGGTGCTTGGAATTTGGAATTTTCTCCGGATTTGGTGCTGGGGTCGTACCTCATGATATTGGTAAGACTTTCTTGCGAAAACGACAATCCAAGGCCGATTCTTGTACGGCATTGCGTTCCTCAGCCCAGATGTCACGCTGGAGGTCGCTGACATGGACCGGGT
>VGYL01000584.1 GCA_016872975.1 Planctomycetota bacterium | reverse complement strand
GACGCTATCTTTATGCCCCGCCCTATTTCGCTCCGGCGCAACGACGAAATCATCCGGCTGTTCAGGGTGAAATAGGGCGGGACACACTACAAACGGGAGGCTTGCCCGCCCCAAGTCCGGAGAGGATTTGAGGCTGCCACCCGTCTCACTCCTGCCGAGTGCTTGGCCTTTGAGCGGGTCGTTGAATGGATTCACGCGGACCGGTGGAGTCACGGGTATCGCGAAGGCAGGCCGGGCGTTTTCGTCAAGGGTCGAGTCTTGGACGAGGCCGCCCGGTCCCGCAGAATCCCGTTACGCATGTCCTTCCTCCCGCTTTTTCCCTGAGGGCGAACGCGAAGTCGCAAAACATGGTTGGGTGGCAGCGGCAAGCGGAGTCTTCGGAGCTTGCCGATGGTTTCGCCCCTCGCCATCGGCAAGGCCTGCGCAAAGCCTACGGCCTTGCCGCTGCCACCCGTCGTCTGTTGTCTGGGTGGCATCGTCAAGCGGAGTCTTCGGAGCTTGGCGATGGCGGATTGCCCGTGCGCCGGACCATCGCCAAGGCCTACCGGCCTTGCCGCTGCCACCTGTCTTCGGGACTTTGCGTTCGCCCTGCTTTTTCCCTCCCTTCGGGTGGATTCCTGCCCGTGCTTGCTTTACAATTCCCGCGTTCGGGGCGCGCGGGCGGCTTTCGAACCGAAACCGAGATCGACAGGTACGGTGTATATGAAAGTGCTGGTGGCCGAAAAATGCGGGTTCTGTCCGGGGGTGCGAAACGCCATTCACACCGCCGAGAAGGTCCTGGCCCAGGCCAGCGGCCGGGAGCAGGTGTATTGTCTCGGGCCCATCATCCACAATGAAGACGTGGTCGAGCGGCTGGCCCGCACCGGGCTGCGGACCGTCAAAGCGGTGGACGAAATCGACACGGGCACCGTCCTGATCCGCTCGCACGGCGTCGCGCCCAGTGCGCTGGAGCGCCTCACCGGCCGGGGCCTGCAAATCGTCGATGCCACCTGCGTGCTGGTCAAGCGCGTGCAGCAGATCGCCAAGCAGCTCGAGCAGGAAGGCTACGAGGTGGTGATTATCGGCGAGGAGAACCACCCCGAGGTGCAGGGCGTCATGGGCTGCGTCAACAACGTAGCCGTCGTGGCCGACGAGAGCGACCTGCACAAGCTGCCCTCGGACGGCAAGCTGGGCATCGTCTGCCAGACGACCCAGAGTCCGGAGCACTTCGGCCGGATGCTCGGCGCCATGGGGCAGGGGGGCTTCCGCGAGCTGAAAGTGATCAATACGCTGTGCAAGGAAGCCATCAAGCGGCAGGAATCGGCCATCGCCCTGTGCCAGAAGGTGGACATCATGTTCGTCCTGGGCGGCCTGCACAGCGCCAACACCCGCCGGCTGGCCGAGCTGTGCAAAAACCACAACAGCGAAACCTTTCACTTGCAGAATTGGCAAGAGCTTGATAAAAATGTGCTTTCCGGCAAAAAAATCGCCGGCGTAACGGCGGGCGCCTCGACGCCGAACTGGGTCATTGACGAATTTGTCAAGCACCTGGAGGCATTCGACGAGAAGGATGGTTGATGGTTGGTTTTTGATGGTTGATTTTTGATTTTGAAGAGGGAAGAGCCGCCTTTCTCAAATCAACCCTCAAACATCAAACATCAGACTTCCTTCGGGAATTGGCGTCCGTTGCGTAAGCGGATGCACGAGCGTCGAAGTGACGTTCGATTCAAGCAAAACGCCGTATGGGCTTGTCGGTGTGTATGTGGGGCGTCGGCAGGCTGAAACAACGAACTCCACAGGGAAAGCAAGGTTTATGGTAGATCGCAACTTAGTCAACAAATTGGGGTTGTCCAACGAGAAGCTGCAGGAGCAAATCGGCGAGATGTTCGGGGACGGCGAGACCCAGTATCTCGAACAGATCCTCCAGCGCAAGGTCGATTCCCGGCTGCCGGGCACCATTCTCAGGGGCACCATCGTCTCGCAGATCGGCAACGACGTGATCGTCGAAGTCGGTCTCAAGAGCGAAGGCGTCGTCGATGCGGGTGAGTTCGACACCCCTGATGACGCGGCCCCGGGCACGGAAATCGAGGTCCTGCTCGAGGACACCGACTCGGAAAGCGGCCTGATCCTGCTGAGCAAGCGCAAAGCGGACATGATCCGGGGCTGGGAACACATCATCAATACCAAGAAAGAGGGCGACGTGGTGATCGGGCGGGTCATCCGCCGGATCAAGGGCGGCCTGCTCGTCGATATCGGCGTGCCGGTCTTTCTGCCCGCCTCGCAGGTCGATATCCGCAAGCCCGGCGACATCAGCCGGTTCATCGGCAAGGAAGTCGAGTGCAAGGTTCTCAAGATCGACGTGGAGAACCGCAACATCGTCGTCTCGCGGCGCAAGCTCATCGAAGAGGAGCGCAAGGCGAGCAAGGACAAGATCCTCAACGAGATCGAGGTCGGCCAGCTTCGCAAGGGCATCGTCAAGAACATCGCCGACTTCGGCGTGTTCGTCGATCTGGGCGGCCTGGACGGCCTGCTGCACATCTCCGACCTCAGTTGGGGCCGCATTTCGCACCCGTCGGAAGTGGTCGGCCTGGACCAGGAGATCGAGTGCGTCGTCATCGGCGTCGACAAGGACAACGAGAAGATCTCCCTGGGCCTCAAGCAGAAATCGCCGAGCCCGTGGGAGAACGTCGAGAACAAGTACCCGGTCGGCTCCCGCGTCAAGGGCAAGGTCGTCAACGTCATGAATTACGGCGTCTTCGTCCGGCTGGAAGACGGGATCGAGGGCCTCGTCCACATCAGCGAGATGAGCTGGACCCGCCGGCTGTCGCACCCCAGCGAGATGGTCAACCTCGACGACGAGATCGAGGTGGCCGTGCTCAACATCAACAAGGAGAAGCAGGAAATCTCCCTGGGCATGAAGCAGATCGAGCCCAACCCGTGGGAGCTGGCGGCCCGCAAGTACCCGCCGGGGACCATCGTTACGGCGCACGTCCGCAGCATGACCAACTTCGGCGCGTTCGTCGAGATCGAGCCGGGCATCGACGGCATGATCCACATCTCCGACCTGAGCTGGACCCGCAAGTACGGCCATCCCAGCGAGGCCCTGCACAAGGGCCAGGAGGTCAAGTGCGTCGTGCTCGAGGTCAACCAGGAGAAGCAGCGGATCTCCCTGGGCATGAAGCAGATGACCGAGGACCCGTGGATTCACGCGATTCCCGAGAAGTACATCCCCGGCCAGATCATCAAGGGCAAGATCGCCAAGCTCACCAACTTCGGCGCCTTCGTCGAGCTGGAGCCCGAGCTGGAAGGCTTGCTGCACATCTCCGAGCTGGCCGATCACAAGATCGACAAGCCCCAGGACGTGGTCAAGCCGGGTGACGATGTCGAGGTCAAGATCCTCAAGGTCGATCCGGAAGCCCGCAAGATCGGGTTGAGCCTGCGGCGCGTCCAGTGGGCGGCCGCCCCGGCGGAAGACCATGGAGCCCCGGCGCAGAGGAAGGCGCCGAAGCACCAGGTGAGTGCTCCCCCGGTCGATGCCGGCGGCGATACGCTGCGGGTGAAAGAGGCCCTGCAGCGCCGGGCGCAGGCCCGCGCCTCGCAGACCCCTGAGTCGCAGGGCTCTACCGACGAGCGCAAGCCCGAAGAGGGACAGGCCGGCGGTTGATCGATCGCCGTTCTCGGACGGCGGTTCGGGCCGGACTACGGCAATTGGCGGGCCTCCCCCCGAGTGGGGAGGCCCGTTTTGTTATCGACGATCCGCTCAAAGGCTACGAAGAGACTCCCGCGGGGCAAGGGGGCCCCCAAATGCCAAACGATGCGTTTGGGAACCCCAACCTCAAGGCCGCAAAGCCTGGTTTGTAGTGGCGTCGTCAGACGCCTTATGCTCTTACGAGCACACTACAAACGGGTGTCTGGTCCTCCCCAAGTCCGGAGGATTTGAGGCTGGGATCGCTGTTCGTTATCGGGCGTCTCGTCGGTCCAGTCCGCCCCAATGGGGAAACCTCGGCGGTCGGGGCGGATCGCCCGGCCGGCGAGGTAATCGTTGCCGCCGATCGCGCCGAAAGCTATAATAGGTTCAGATAGAGCATCGATCCGTCATTATTGGGAGATCGTCACAATGTTACTGTGGCTGTTCCGGGGGATCTTCATCATCGTGGTCGTCTCGGTGCTGGTGGTCAGTGCCGCCTCCATGGTCCTCACCGAGGCCGGCAACTCGCTGAGCTGGTGGACGGTGGTCATCAGCGGCGTGGGCCTGATCATGTTCTTCCTGCTGCTCGACGTGCTGACGCCCAAACACAAGCTCACCGCCCTGGCGGGCGTCTTCTTCGGTTTGCTCGTCGGCATGTTCATCAGTGCCGTCCTGGCCCAGGCGGTGGATATGATCGGGGAGACCTACCGCCTCCCGCTCGTGGAGGAAGCGAAGGTCGCCATCAAGTGGATGATGGGCATTTGCATCTGCTATTTCACCATCAGTATCGTGATGCGGACCAAGGACGACTTCCGTTTCGTCATTCCGTACGTGACGTTTGCCAAGCAAACGAAGGGAATGAGACCGCTGATCCTGGATACCTCGGCCATCGTCGACGGCCGCATCGCGGACCTGTGCGAGAGCCGGCTGTTCGATGCCCCGGTGGTCGTGCCGCGGTTTGTCCTCAACGAGCTGCAGCTCATCGCCGACTCGGGGGACAAGCTCAAGCGCAATCGCGGCCGCCGCGGCCTGGACGTGCTCAAGAAGATGCAGGCGAGCACCGCCATCGACGTGGAGATCGACGAGAGCACCGCCGTGGAGATCGAGGAAGCCCGGGGCGTCGATCAGAAGCTGCTGCTGTTTACCAAGGTCCGCAACGGCCGGCTGGCCACGACCGACTACAACCTCACGAAGGTCGCCCA
>VGYL01000583.1 GCA_016872975.1 Planctomycetota bacterium | reverse complement strand
TTGGGTGCTCTATGTCATTGCAAGCGAGGCGCGCCGAGCGCGGCGATCATGTCATTGCGAGGCCCAACGCGCAGCCGCGCTTCGCGCCGAGGGCGACGACGCAACCTCCTCCCCATAGTTGCGGTACTTGTGAAATGCGGTACTAGTACGGCGTTTCGCACGTCCTGAGACTATGGAGTCGAGATTGCTTCGTCGCTGAAGCTCCTCGCAATGACATACTGGGGGACCCTATGTCATTGCGAGCGAGGCGCGCCAAGCGCGGCAATCATGTCATTGCGAGGCCCGACGCGCAGCGGCGCTTCGCGCCGAGGGCGACGAAGCAACCTCACCCATCCTTCGTGCTCTGGAAAACCGGTTCTGGAACCGAGCCGTCAAAAAAAGTCGGGGCCTGCGTCCCGTGGACCCAGGCCCCATCCTGCGGTTGGTGCCCCGGAGGCCCGGCGGCCTCCGATTTCCGCATCACCAATTCTGATTGCCCGGCCTTTGCCGCCGCGGCAATTTCCCCTTCATCAATTGCGAATCCTGAATTCCTACGGCTTCACCACGCGGATCTCATCGAGATAGATCCGTCCGGCGCCGCCTTTGACCGGCTTGCTGCGGTCGCCCAGGCCGAGGTAGATCTTCTTGATCCGCGCGGCATTCACGCCGGTGAAATCGCCGAGCGGAATGCTCCAGTCCGTCCATTTACCCGCGGTGGTGATGGCCGGATCGGGATGCGCGACGACGGCCAGACGCTGGGAGGCATCCTCCAGCGCGACGTACAGTGGGGTCGGACCATTCTCGATCCGGCCGCGAACCGAAACCACGAGGGTATCCGCGCCGCCGGCCGTCCAGTCGCGGGCCGGGGTGAACTCCCGCATGGTCTCACTGTAGAAGGGCGCAGTGACGTTGTTGTAGTCCAGCGGCATGGACTGTACGCCCTCCAGGACGATCCGCCGCTCGGCAAACGGCGCGGTGTCGTACCCGACCATGGAGCCGGTATTGTTGGTCCAGCCGTCGATCCACGCCTCGTAGATCCGCTTGCCTTCGTCGTCCGTGTAGCTCTCGAAGTCGTCCACCGGCAGACAGGTGGTGAAACTCCACACCGCCCCGGTCTGGACGGCGCCGTCGAAGAGGATCTCGTCGACGCGCCAGTAGTAGGTCGTCAGGCTCTCCAGGCTGCCCGGCTGGTAGTTTGTTTCCGCCGCGGCGCGGGTGCCTTTGTTCGTCCCGGCGGCCCCCTGCTGGACGGCCTCGCGGCTGTTGCCGAAGTACACCTGGTGCTTCACCGCGCCCGCCCCCGGCAGCCAGGTCAGCGTCGGGGCGACCGAGGCGCCCCGCGCTTCGTCGGCCGGATGGGGCAGGTAGGCGGTCATGGCCTGCATGGTGAAGGACCAGACGCTGCCCGGATGGGTCGTGACGCCGTCTTTCTCGATCTCGTCCACGCGCCAATAGTACGTTCCGCCCGGCGTCAGGCCCGCGACATGGTAATACAGGTTGAAGTACTGGCGGGCCGCGACCAGGTCGGCCTCCGTGAGATTCGGGCTGGTGCCCAGGTAGACATTGTGAAAGATGGCTCCCTCGCCCGCGGTCCACTCCAGCAGCGGCGCCTGCACGGCACGGGCGCCGTTGGCCGGATTGGGCTTGCGGGCCTTGACGTTGGTCACCGTCGTGGGCGACAGGAAGCGCGCCGGGATGATCTGCTCGTCGATGCCGGGGCCCGACCAGTAGAACTCCATGACGGCGTCCCCACCGTTCTCATAGAACTCCAGCCGGATGTTGACCGGCTCGCCCGCCTCCAGCGCGATCGGCACGCTGCGGTTCCAGGTGGCGGCGTGGTCCGTCCAGTTGCTGATGATCTGGTCCCCGGCCACCCACAAGCGGACGCCGTCATCGGTCCGCGTGCCGAAGACATAGTTGCCCGACTCGGGCGGCATCAGGCTGCCCGTCCAGCGCACGGAGAAGCTGTCGGCGCCGATGGGTTGGCCGGGCGAGCCGCCGCCCCAGTTGAAGTTCACGTTCTCGATCCGGGTCAGCGCCGGCTGCCCCTCCAGTCTCATGTTGGTGAAATACTCCCCTTTCAAGCCCTGGCCGCATACGGTCCCGCAAAACGCCAGGAACAATCCGGCCACCACCAGCAATCGCGTTCGTTTCGCTGACATCGCAGCCCTCCTTACATGAATCGTGTGTGTGAATGATCGCCCAACCGGAATCCCTTTGTACCACCCCGCCCGTCCCTTGTCAAGTCCCGGCCGGGACATTCGCAGGGCAAACGCAAAGTCGTTCAACGACATCTCCTGCATGTCATTGCGAGCGCAGCGAAGCAATCTCCCACGCCACGGATCGAGATTGCTTCGTCGCTGCGCTCCTCGCAATGACATAGGCACGATCCGCCACACGACCCTGCGTTCGCCCTGGGGACATTTGCTGTATGACCGTTCGTGCCGACCTCCGGGGCTACCGAGGTCCGGTCCGTGTGCGGCGCCGGAAAAGGGGACATTCTACTTTTCCCGTTTGAAAAGGGCAGAAGTAGAATGTCCCCTTTTCCGGGACTTGGCGACCTGGTTGGTCGCCATCGTCACGGGCCGCCGCAAAAAGAATCGGGGCCCATGTCCATGGACACAGGCCCCGAATTTCGACGCGGCTTGCCGCGGTGCCGCAGGGTGTCTTACCTGGCCCGTACGGGTACGCTGCAAGCGGGAACGACCCCTACGGTCTGGTCACGCGGATGTCGTCGATATAGATGCGCCCGGCGCCGCCGGCGGCGGGACTCTGGCGGTTGCCGACGCCGACGTACAGCTTCTTGACCCGGGCCGCGTTCACACCGGTGAACTGGCTCAGGGGCACCTTCCACTCGGTCCACGCGGTCCTCGTCACCAGCGTGGCGTCGGGATTGGTGACCACGACCTTGCGGCCCGTGCTGTCCTCGACCGCGACGAACACCGGTCCGGCGCCGTTGGCGGCGAGACCGCGGACAAACAGCACCAGCGTGTTCACGCCGTTGACCGTCCAGTCCTGGGTGGGCGCGAATACCAGCTCCGCCTCGCTGTAGAACGGCGCCTTGGTGTTGTCATACTCCAGCGGCATTGCCTGGCGGCCGGTGTGCACGACCGTCTGCTCGGCGAACGGCGCCTGGAGGTAGCCTACGACCGAGCCGCTCTTGTTGGTCCAGCCGTCGATCCAGGACTCGTAGATGCGGTTACCCTCGTCATCCGTGTAGCTTTCCATATTGTCGACGACCAGGAAGTCGGCGGTGGTGAAGCTCCACACGGTGCCCTTCCACGGGCTGTCGGCGCTGGCGTCATTGACCTCGTCGACCCGCCAGTAGTAGGTCTTGTTCCACTCCAGCTTGCCCGGCGTGAAGGAGGTCTTATCCTTGGCCTGCGCGCCCTGGAAGACCGGGCTGGCCGGGGTCGCGGCGGCGACAGCCTGGGCATTGTCCCCGAAGTAGACGTTGTGCTTGACGGCCTTCTCGCCGGCGCCCCAGACCAGGACCACATCGTGCTGGACCCCGGTGGCCTGGTTCGCCGGGTTGACGGCCCGCGCCCGCAGCGGCGGCTGCAGCGGCCCGGCGGGCACGATCACTTTCGCCATCGTCGCCGTCGACCAGTACAATTGTGCCACCGCACTGCCGGCGCCGAGGGTAAAGAACTCCAGCCGCAACGAGTGGATGCCCCGTTCCAGGAACAGCGGCACCGCGAAGTACTCGCTGGTGACCGTGCCGGTGGCCAAGCCGACCCACTGGTCGATGATCAGCTTCTCATCGATCCACAGCCGAGTGCCCCGGAAGCAGTTGACGCTGAAGGTGTAGGTGCCGGCGACGGCGATGTCGAGGTCCGCCGTCCAGCGGGCCGACCACGTGTCGCCCGGAACGCCCGGGCCCGGACTGGCCCCGCCGGTCGTGTTGATGTTGACCTGGGAATCGATGCGGCTCAGGACCGGCGTGCCAATCACACTGGCGCCGACGAAGTACTCGCCCCGGGCCCCGCCGCCGCCGCCCAGCGTGCTGAATTCCCAGACATCGCCGGGGTATTTGACGCCCGCCGCGGTCTCGTCGACCGCCCAGTAGTACGTCGTGTTCTGTTGGAGAGCCTTGGGATCGTAGTTGGGGGCAATCGTTGTGCCCTTGGCCACGCTGGCGCTGCGGTTGGCCACCGCCTGCTTGTCGGGGCCGAAGAATACCTCGTGCGACGTGGCGCCGGCGCCCGGGGTCCAGGACAGTTGCGTGTTGACGGGCAGCCATTTGTCGCCGTCGATCGGCCGCGGATTGTAGGCCTTCTTGGGCGCCATCATCACACTCCAGACGTCGCCGGTATAGACCTTGCCCGCGGCGTCGATCTGATCGACGCGCCAGTAGTAGGTGACGCCCGGCTCCAGCGGCAAGACGTGATAGTACATGGCCACGGTGGCCGGCATGCGGGTGGCACGCCGATCGGCCTCAGTCAGATCCGGGCCGGTCCCGAAGTACACGTCATGGAACATCGCCGTGTCGCCCTTGGCCCACTGGAACAGGGGCATCGTGATCACACCGCCATTGGCCGGGTTCGGCGCCGTGGCTTTGAACACGTCCATCAGCAGCTCAACCTCGGCGATCTGCATGCTGTTGGCGCTGGCGGGAGCGCGGACGGTGGGGAACATCAACTGGTAGTGCAGGTACGACGTCGTGTTGGCAAACCGCATCGGCGTCGTGCTCCAGGTCCGTCGCGGCCAGGCCGTCCCGCCCGCGAAATCCACGATGTTGCCCTTGGCAATCAAGGTGTACGGCCCGTCAATGCTCTCGTTGGAGCCGGACAACTCGTACGTGATGGGGTCGCGCGGCTCCGCGTCGTTGGCCGTGCATAACCGCAGGCTGGTCACCACGGTCGCCCCCATCTTGGGCGTGACGCGAAAGCCCA
>VGYL01000582.1 GCA_016872975.1 Planctomycetota bacterium | reverse complement strand
ATAAGGCTACGGGGTGACATTTTCATAACCTCCTGTTCTAGCGTAGCTTATGTCAAACCGAGGGACAAATCGTAGCGTTGTGGTACTAAGAAACTGGCGGTTTGGGTGCCATATCTACGGCTTTGCGTAGACATGCCTACGAGGCGTAGGCATGGCACCCTGAATACGTTTCTTTCCCCTACCCGCCGCGCAGCGGCTTCGCGACTCGCAATGACATAGAGGAGGCCGGTTGTGCGATTTTGCGTTCGCCCTGCCCAAGGCCCGGATTTCGGTTGACAAGAGCGTGACGGCGGTCTATTGATCTTGGCGGTGGACGCCGAATGGGTCGGCGTCGAGGCCCGGTCCTTCTGGAAAGGAGCCCGCCATGAGAGCGAAGATCAGGGACATGTGCACGGCCTGCGGACTCTGTTGCGACACCTGCCCGGAGGTGTTCGAAATGGGCGACGAGATCGCCACGGTCATCGTGGACCCCGTGCCCGCGTCGTACGAGGAGACGGCCCAGCAGGCGGCCGACGAGTGCCCCGTCGAGGCGATCATCATCGAGCGCCCGTAGCATCAGGCGGACAACTCCCGGCTCCGGTCGCGGGCAGCGGTCAGGGCCGCGGCCACCAGACGCGGGAAGTCGTGGCCGGCAAAGACTTTTAGCGCCGCCTCCGTCGTCCCGTGGGGAGAGGTCACCTTGCGGCGCAGGACCGCCGGGCTTTCCCCGTTCTGGTCCGCCTCGACCGCCAGCAGCCCCGCCCCCTTGGCCGTTTGCAGGACCAGGTCCTTGGCCACCTCGGGCGGCAGACCCAGCGCGACCGCGGTCTCGATCATCAGTTCCATGAGCAGGAAGAAATAGGCCGGCCCGCTGCCGCTGACCGCCGTAACCGCGTCGATCAGGTCTTCCTCCCGCACGACCACCGCCTTGCCGACCGCCCCGAAGATCGACAGGGCCCGGTCGAGCAGCGCCTCGGCCTTCTCGTTGGCGAACACGGCGCTGGCCCCCGCGCCGACGAGGGCCGGCGTATTCGGCATCACGCGGATGACCGGGACATCGCCCAGCACGCCCGCGATCTTCGCTATCTTGACCCCCGCCGCGATGGAGATGAACAGTCGATGGGCCGTGGGCGAGTCCTTGATGCTCTGGAGCGCCTCCGCCATGACCTGCGGTTTGACGCTCAGGACCACCGTCGCCGACCGCTCGACCACCTGCCGGTTCGTGTCGCACGGGACGACGCCGTACCTGCCGGCCAACTCCGCGAGCCGCTCCGCGCGGATGTCGCTGACGAAGATGGCCCGGGGCGCACAGACTCCGCCGGCGATAATGCCCCGGATCAACGCCTCGGCCATATTGCCGCCGCCGATAAAGCCGATGGTGTTCACGTGGTTCTCTCCATGCTCCCTTGCCTTTGCCGCGCCACGTCCTACAATGGACGGCGGTTACCGTGTCGCGGACCACTATAGGAGCCGTTCAGGAGGAACACAATGCAAAAGCAGGTGGAATACGCCGAGGCCGTCCGGACCAAGTACCCCGAGCAGGTCGTCATCGCGATCGCCCGGGACAAGGCCGGTCGTCCCAACCCCGTCACCTTGGGCTGGACTATGTTCGCTTCGGGCGAGCCGCCCATGATGGCCATCGCCGTAGCGGCAGGGCACTACACGGTCAAGGCCATCGAGCATTCCAAGTGCTTCACGATCGCCTACCCCTCCGCCGAGATGGCCGAGGTGGCGCTGTTCTTCGGCTCCCGCTCCGGCCGGGACACCGACAAGTTCGCCGCCTCCGACTGCCGGACCGAGCCCGCCCGGCAGATCGACTCGGTCCTGCTCAGCGACGCCGTGGCCAATTTCGAGTGTGTCGAGGAAGCGCGGGTCCAGGCCGGCGACCACATCCTCTACATCGGCCGGGTCGTGGCCGCCCACGTCAACGCCGAGCCGAAGCCGCGGCTGTACACCGTGGCCCCAGGCCACAAGCTCGGCCCCGTCCGCTGACCGCCCGGCACCGATGGGATTCGTCTCACACACTTCGTAGCATGGGCGTCCCGCCCATGGGTGGGTGCCCAAACGCGGTTTATCGCGTTTGGGGTCCCAGTAGCACGGCCGTCTCAGCCGTGGGTCCCCGGGCATCCTGCCCGTGAGACTTCGTGGCATCGGCATCCTGCCGATGATTCATGGGCTCCAAGCCCATGCCCCAGAGACCTGGCTTCTCACACACGTTCTCAGACGCGTACGGAGGGACCGACGCCTTCGAGCACCACTTGGCGCAAGGTGTCGTGCCCGCCGAAGCGGCGCACGGCGTCCAGGATCTCCAGGCCGGCCAGACGGTCCTCGCGGTCGTACTCGGCCGTGATCCCTTCGGCCAAAGGCCGGGTCGTCACCGTCGTTTCACGGAACGTGATACTCAGGACGTCCACTTCAGGATCGTAGCGGATCTTCATCGGGCAGTCCCTCCTTCGGCCCGGCCGCGGGCCCTTCGAGCCGCGGGATCTGCTGGGGCAGCTTCTTTTGTTCGGCATCCAGGCGCCGCTGGACCTTCTTGACATCCTCCGCCGCCGGCAGACGCTCCGGCACGATCCCACGATCGACCAGCAACCGCCGGACCTCCTCGTTGTTCTTGACGTGCTCGCCAATCGACCATTTTGCTGATATCGGCAAAATGGTGCTTCGGATCGTGACCCGCGTTCTGGCAAGCAGTTATGGCTTTGTCGATCACCTTCGCGAAGTTCTTCCATTGGGCGTACCCCAGAAGCAGTTGGAGGTCCCGCGCGCACCAGAATTCGGTCTCGCTTTCCGGGAACTTCTGAACGATCGCTTCGAAACTGGAATGCAGCCGAATCACGATTTCTCTGTCCATCCTGTGCCTCCCTTCGTGCCGAATACGTTCATTCAGATCTCACGCCACCGCGCGACCGACTCTGTGCCTGCTCGTGTCTGTCGCCTGCTGGAGAATACCGCGTATGAGCCGGAGAGGGAAGACCGGAATAGTGGAATGATGGAATGATGGGGGAATCGGGGTGTCCCATCCCCCGACCTTCCAGTATTCCAGCATTCCATGATTCCGTCCTTCTTCCCCAGGGGCTCGGCGAAGCAGGCGAGCGAAAGTACGCGGCGTGCTCAGTATCCGGAATTGCGGGCGTCCATGAACCAGGATCGAGCATTTTGCGCGCATGCGCAAAATGGTCTTGTCTCGACTTGATTCGATTTCCCGGGGAGCCTACAATACCAGCCAAGTGCTTTTGGGAGGCCCGCGGATGGGACTATCGGAATTCAGCCAGAGCCCTGGCGATCGTGCTGAGCGCGTACAGATCTACATAGACGGTTCGAACCTCTATCACGCGCTGAAGACGGAATGTGGAAGCACCAAGCTCGATTACTTCCGGTTTTCGAAGCTCCTGGCCAACGGTCGTAAGCTCATCAGGTTGAACTACTATACGGCCACGCTGGACCCTACCCGGGAGCCAGAGCCCGCGAAACGGCATCAGAAGTTCCTCGATAGTCTCAGACACGTTCCCTATGTCAGCATCAAGCATCGGCCTCTGCATTACGCCAAGGGTCTCCCTCTGGAAAAGGGCGTCGACATCCTGATCGCTACCGACATGCTGACAGGGGCTCTGCGCAACTGTTACGACACGGCGATCCTTGTCAGCGGCGATGGCGATTTCGTGGAAGTGCTCGAAGAGATCAAACGCGCGGGAAAGCAGGTCGAGAATGCCACGTTTCTCTCCAGCCGATCCGATGCGCTGATCAACGCCGCCGATCTGTTCATCGGCTTGACCAAGGAGGGCTTGAAAGACTGCTTCCGATAAAAAATGGGCCAGCCCTGTCCAAGACAGGGCTGGCGGGTTCATCAACCAGCTATCACCTATAGCGATAGTGGTGAGGTAATTCACTTTCGCCAAGAGCGACGCGGCCCTGAGAATATTATCGCAAATCGGCGTGGCGAGTTCAACATTTCTTCAAGATTTTCGCCGAAGTTCCAGCCAACGCAAGATCGAACCCCTTGCTGTGCCTATGTTTACGCATGACCAAGCATCCGCGCCTTACCTATGGGGAATACTCCGCTTGCTGTAGCTCTTCTGCCGAAAGTCGGCCACAGGCTGACGCTGAATCGACCGGCTCGAATCGGCTCGGAAGCCGCGTCCAGCGGGAGGACTATGGTGTGTTCCTTGGGCTGATGTGCCTCCAGTCGCAACGGATTGTCAAATCGACTCTGTGAGAATGTACGCGCGTCATCGATGCACCCCGAATAAGAGACGATGTAAATGACCCGAGTACTCCGATTCGGAAGGGCGCTATTTCGGGGTCAGACCCCGAAATAGTCCAAGCAATTCTGGCTCATCCGATTTTGGCGTACGTATGCCCACGAGAGAAGAGGCGGTTCAGGGGCGAGGCGGATCGTCCCGTCCCATCCGCACGGCAAGTCTGCCCCGAACCCGTCGGTTCCTTTCGTGCGGAAGATCTCAGGGAGGCCCTGCGTGCCCGGAATGCTTTTGGAAGAGCCGGGCACACGCGGACAGCCTGCGGCCCAGGACTGTTCGATCGTGCCCAGCACCGGTTACACACTTCTGGCGGGAGGTTTGATAAAGATGTTCTTCCTCCGCTGGTGGGCGGCTCGGCAAGGGTTTCCGCCCACGCAGGGCCTCCCTGGGCTCTTCCTCTCGAAGGGAACCGACGCGTCCGAAAGAGAGGCTCCCGTCGCAAGGACAAGGAGGATTCGCCTCGCCCCTGAACCGCCTCTTCTCTTCTTGCTCTTGTTACAAGGATCGTAGATCAGGAAGTCCGCTAGTACGGCATTTCGCAAGTCCTGAGACTATAGAGTCAAGATTGCTTCGTCGCTGAAGCTCCTCGCAATGACATACTGGGGTGCCCGATGTCATTGCGAGCGAGGCTCGCCGAGCGCGGCAATCTA
>VGYL01000581.1 GCA_016872975.1 Planctomycetota bacterium | reverse complement strand
CAAAGCGGAGTGTCTTCACATAGGGCAGCAGTCGCGGGTTGAAACCGGGGTGCGAATGGGAACCGAACGCATTCCAGCCCATCGCCTGAACATCGCGCCGGACTTTCCATTCGAAGATCTCGCGCGGATTAGCCGCTGTGGCGCCGGTCTGCTGACGGTAGCGCTCCTGCCAGTAGTCCCGGTTGTAGAGCCGCTCCATCACATTGCCGCCCACGTGATTGATGCCGTTGACCAGGAAGGCGTGGCCGTCGGGCGTGACGAAGAACCAGCGGCCTTGGATCTCTTGAAGTCGGAAGTAACCCGTTGCTTCGGCCTTGATCGTGGTCGCTCCGCCGTAGGAATCGAGCGGCGGCAGGGTTGCAGCCGCCGTGGTGGAATGGGCTGCCAGCACCGTAAGCAACAGGGTGAGGATGGATTTCATGATGACTTGTCCCTTAATTGAAAGACAACTGGAGTTTCAGGTAGGATCGGATCCGGGAGGGTTGTTTTGGTTCCCGCCGGCTACGCTCGCCGGTGTAGTAGCCGAGATCCTCGACGTAGATGAAGAGGATGTTGGGGCGCTCGGCCGCGAAAGCGGACGTGGTGATGCAGAAGAGAACGGCGACCAGTTTCATGGTGTGGACGATACCAGGGAGGACTGCAAATGAGGAGGCATTAGCGGCTGCGTGCATGCGTCTCGGCCAATTCCTTGTTCAAGCCCGGCAGGCCCACGTCAAAGACCGCCCCGACGGTCCCATCCGCGCGCACCAAACCGGGCTTGAGCATGTTTCCCCGCTCGGGACTGAAACTGTCTCGATACTGACAGTGCTGGTAGCCGATGACGTAGGGGCGCGCGGCGGCCGCGAGCGTAAACCGGCGCGTCGCGTCGAAGGCCTCCTGCTCGGTCGCGAACTGATGCCAGAGCGTCACCGGAAACTCGGGCCGGCGATAGCTCAATCGATGGTCACAGATCAGGATCGGCTTGCCCGTAAGTTGATGGAGCCGGTCAAACTCCGCCCGGTCGAACTCGCTCTCGTCTGTGCCCGGACCCGGGCGTGGCCCGACGGACGGGCCCGGCTGGATCGACAGAACATCAATCCACTTCGCGGCTTCGCGCAGCACTTCATCGGGGTGATCGCGAAGCTTGTAGCGCTCGCCAAAGATGAGCCGGCCGGGCGCGTGTGCGCGATATGCCTCGCCGGTCACTCGATACAGCTCGGCGGCGATCCGCCCGAGAAATGCGCGGTCATCCGCCTGACCGGCCGGCGTGTCGCGATCGAACTCGCGGAAGTCGTAGAGCAGAAGATCATCGAAAGACGCGATCGCGTGGCCGTACGCCCGCGTGAACCGCGCCGGATCGTTGTCATACCGTTCGCGCAGAAAGTCCACGTAGGCGCGCTTGCCGGCGGCCGTGGACGGAAGCCTCCGCAGGGTGCTCACCCAGTCGTCCCCGCGCAGGCGCCGCGCCAGCGTGATGTCCCAGCGCGGCGTGTCGGTCCAGTAGTATCCGATCAGGTTGGGATGATCGCGCGAAGCCGCGCAAACCTCGCGGACCTTGCGGCGCACTTCCGTCTGGAAAGCGGCATCGAACACATCCACGTAACGGAACTTGCCCGCCTCGTCGAACTGGCTGCCCGTCGTAAACCGCGTCTCAAGGAGAAAGGGCATCTGGCCGCGCAACTCCGCGGGCGCTCCGTAGCCCAGGTTGTTCAAGCCCCAGTCTCGGAGGCGCTGGTCTGCGACGTCCAGGTAGGCCCTGCGGCCGACATCGGCGGGCGAGCCGTCATTCAGGTGGTTCATTCCGATCAGGAAAACCGCCTTGCCCGACGGCGCGATGATCTGCCAGCGCGAGTCGTCTTTCGCCACCGTGAATCCCCTCTCGGCAGCATTCGCGCCCAGAAAGCTCCCCGCCAATATCAGCGTGGCGGCGAACCGCCGGACCACCGGCCTGAGGCTTCTCGTTCCAGGCGGCACGGAGTTGCGGTCGCCGGCCAACGCGACCAGCGGCGCGAGCAGCAGGGCGGTGAGAAGTGCGAAGGTGGGTTTCGTGGATGAGATAGGGTCGGTTGCGTTCATCTGGTGATCTCCTTGGTTCTTCATCCTCTCATGGTTTGTCGATGTCACGTTGGAGTGCTTCGAGGATCGTTCCCCGAGGCACCAGCGCCACCACCTCGTCCTTGGCCGCCGGGAAGCGCAGCAGCCCGCCGGCGAGTTCGCCCGCCGCCTTTCCGTTGCGGTACAACGTCAGGGCGCCCTCGCCCCAGGGGTTGCGCAGGCGGCACTCGCTGTCGGCCACAGCCTTCAGCTCGACAAACGGGATCTTCCCGCCACGCATGGCCGAGGTCACCAGAAACCCGCCGCGGGCGCCGAGCGTGAACTCGGCCTCCCAGTTTGACGTAGCTCACGCGCAAAGTCACGTCGGCATGGGGGTTGTCGTAGTTGCGCATGCTGGTCAAGGCGTGTTCCCACCCCCGCCAAACCTGCGGACGCAGTTCCTGCGCTCCGGCGCGGGCACCCCCAGCCAAGCACAAGAATACTAAGGCAGACCAGCATCTCCTGTCCGGCAAGGGCATCTCAATTCCTCCTGTGTTAGCGGTTACTACTCGGTACATTCTCCCGTGAGTCCGGCGCATAAAAGCCGATCGAGAGATCGTTCCGATACTGTACCACATCGTGACTTTGCGGCAAGCCGGAAGAATTTTGGAATTTGTGGGGGTGCAGGCGGGCCGGGGATCAACTGCTCGGAGGGGCAGCCAGCTTCTGGAGCGTGTCCCGGTAGTTCCAGGGCATCCAGTCGGCCGGGTGAGCAGCGAGATCCTCCGTGTGCTTGAGGAGTTGGGTCAGGTAGTCGAAGGGATTGACGCTATTCAGTCCACAGGTGTGGATCAGGCTCATGAACAGGTCCCCCACGTGGGCCCCGTTCTCGGTCTTGTAGAAGTAGGCGTTCTTGCGGTGCAAGATTGCTTTCTTGAGTGCTCTCTCGCAGATGTTGTTGTCTAAGGGCGCCCCGGGCTGCCGGAGAAAGAGCGTGAGCTCGTTCCAGTGCTTACGCATATACAGGATGGCCTTGCCCAGCCCGCTGTTGGGCTCGACCTTCTTCTGCTCGAGCTGGGCGGCCAACCAAACCTTGAGTTCCTCCATCTTCGGGCGGCTGTGCTCCTGATGGAAGGCAAGCCGCTGCTCGGGAGACATCCCCTGCGCCTGGGTCCGGGCGTCGTTCGTGTAGACGTCTTTGAGGATCAGGAGAACGTAGAGGCACTCCTCGGGGAAGTTCATGGCCACGTCCACGAACTGCCGCCGTCCATGGGTCAGGCAGTGGGCCAGAATCGTTTGGAGCTCTTCGGGCAGATCGGGCACGTTGCGAGACAACGCATCGCACATCTGGATCGGGGGACCGAGTTCCGAGGCGCGCTGCCGCAACAGGGCCGCCAGGTTTTCCCCGGCGTGCCGGCGGCCCGTGAAGAACAAGGCAATCCGGTATGCCGGGAGGATCGAGACGATGCCCGAGGTGAACACGCCCTTGCGGTCCGGGAGGTCGGGCAGGTCGTCGTCGAGGGGGTTTCGGTGTCTCCCCCTGAGGGCCAGGATCTTCGCCCCCGTGTCGTCATTGTGGAAGATCTCGCCCTGGGCGGCCTGCCGGATCAGCTCCGCGAGGGCCGGTTCGAGTTGGTGGCCGCTGTGCGCCACGATCCCCCACTGGGTTGCGGCTGGCAGGGGGATGCCCAGACTCCCCTCCAGCCGCTCCAGGCGATTGAACGGCAATCCCGTCCCGTACTTCAGCAGCGCGATCATGCTGGCCGCTTCCGCGTCATACTTGTCTTTCTCGGATCCGACGCCGGGTGGCGGCTGGGCTGTGAAGGTCGTCCCGCACAGGTTACAGCGTAACTTCTGCAGCTTGTACACCGTGGCGCCGAGGGGCGCTTGACCCCGGATTCGCACGAGGTGGGCCGGCGCGTTGCCCGCCTGGCTGGCGGCCAACTGCTTGGCCAATTCCTTCTCGGCCCATTCCACGGTCGACTTGGCCATGTCCGGCTTCTTCTGGGCCACGGCTCGCTCCACCGAGACGTCCACCTTGGCGACCACGTCATCGAGGATCTGCCGCATGTTCCTCCACTGGCCCCAGGCCTTGAAGATCAGCGTGGGCTCGCCCGGCTGGTAACACGTCGCCAGACCAGCCTTCGTCACTCGCGGCTGCAGGTCCGTCAGCAGCTTGCGGGCCTCGGCCACCTGCGGCTCATCGGGCTCCTGGTCGTCGATCGTCAGAGTCTGCTCGTAGTGGTCCGCCAGCGCAACCCACAGGGTCTTCAGGATGGCCGCATCGGGCTCCGCCTTTTCCAGTTCGGCCTTGAGTTTCTGCATGTCCGTCCGCACATACGACAGGTACATCGTCCCGGCGAACAGATTGCCACAGCAAACCAGAAGAACGAGGGCCACGATCATCACGATTTGTCTCATCGGTGTATTCTCCCACGGTCCATTGAACTGCGACGCGCCGACGTGCCTCCGACGCCTCCGGTCACAGTGCCTCAAATCTCACGACCTGGCGACACCACTTGGCAAGAGCGATTCTGACAAAAGCTGGGCGTGTGCGAGTTTTTTTCTGGCGCCCTGCAAGCCTTTCGCGTGAAGGGCGGAGGGAAAGTGCGGCGGGTGGCGGACCAAAACTGCGGCACCCCACCGAGCTTCCACAACACATTCTGCGACCCCTGACTGAGGCTCTCATAGCTCTCCAAGAAGCACACCGTTCCGGTCTCCCAGTTCGACCAGCACAGCACGAAATGGGCCTGGTTCAGACCCGGGTAACAGTCTGGGTGGGTGGCAGCGGCAAGGCCGAAGGCTTTGCGCAGGTCTTGCCGATGGCGGACAAGCAAGACCATCGGCAAGCTCCGAAGACTGCGCTTGCCGCTGCCACCCGC